>CAOKGO010000001.1 GCA_948468045.1 uncultured Clostridium sp.
ATTTTTTATTTTATCACGGAAGGATTTATTTACACAACTTTTTCTATACTCTCGAGTGCTTTTTAAGTTATGATAAATTTCTATAAATGAACTTTATCTATATAGAAAATATCATAAACTATGAAAAATAAATATAAAATTAGATATTTTACTTTAGAAATCCTTTAATTATTTCTTCTTCTGCTTCTTTTTCAGATAGTCCCAAAGTCATTAACTTAATTAGCTGTTCTCCTGCAATTTTCCCAATAGCTGCTTCATGAATTAGATTTGCTTCTACATTATTTGCAGTAATCTCTGGTGTTGCTATTACTTTTGCACTATCTTTTATAATTGCATCACATTCACTATGTGCAAATGATTTTGCATTTCCATATATTTTAGAAACAAATTCTTGCTTTGAATTGTCAGTTGCTACTGACCTAGATATAACATGAGTGCTTGCATTTTCTCCATTTAATTTAACATCAAATATTGTTTTAGCAAATTGTTCACCATGTGTCATTATTTTTTCAGATACTACAAAGTTAGTATTGTTTTGCAGTTCTCCTTTTGTTTCTCTTATAGTAGAGTCTACTCCTTTTATTTGATTACTTTCCATTTCCATTATACTACCAGTTTTTAAGTACACTTCTGTTACTGGATTTAAAATCCTTTTCCCATCCCCTTTTCCTTCTCCATAGTGTTTTTCAATATATTTTACTTTTGCTCCCTCTTCTAAAAAGAAACGATGAATTCCGTCATGCTGTGAGTCTTTATGATGGTCATTATGGATTCCACAACCTGCAATAATAATTACATTTGCATTTTTGCCAATATAAAAATCATTGTATACCAAGTCATTTAAGCCACTTTGTGTAATGATAACTGGAATATGAATAAATTCAAGTTTTGTGTTATCTTTAACATAAATGTCTATACCAGGTTTATCTGTTTTAGTTATAATTTTTACATTTTCAGTTACTTTTCTTTCAATTCCTTCTCCATTTTTTCTGATGTTATATGCCCCTTTTCCTATATTTTCTAAATTAGAAACTTCATTTAAAAGGTCTTTATCAATTTTATTTATATTATCTTTCATTTTTAATCTCTTTCCTTCCTAAGGCAGAATTAACAAAGTTTAACAAGTCAAAATTGTAATTATTTTTCACATTAATTTTTTAACTTAAACATTTTTCATCTTATAACATTCTGTTTTTGCAAATGTCTTATTTAAAATTTCTGTGCTTTTACCGATTTGTTCTATTTTTCCATTTCTCATTAAAATGATTTCATCTGCTATGTTTAAAATTCTTTCTTGATGTGAAATAATAAGTGTTGTTCCTTTTATTATTTCTCTCATTTTTTCAAATACTTCAATTAAATTACTAAAACTCCATAAATCAATCCCTGCTTCTGGTTCGTCAAATATAGTTAATTTTGCTCCTCTTAAGGCAACTGTTGCAATTTCAATTCTTTTAAGTTCTCCTCCTGATAAAGAATCATTTACTTCTCTATCTACATACTCTTTAGCACATAAACCGAACTTTTGATAATACGTCACATGCTTCTACCTTTGTTATTTCTTTTTGGGCAGCTATTCTTAGTATATCATATACTGTTATTCCTTTAAATTTAACTGGTTGCTGGAATGCAAAACTTATTCCTAAATTTGCTCTTTCATTAATTGCTAATTTTGTAATATCTTTTCCATCTAAAATTACTTTTCCGAGAATCTGGTTTTTCAATTCCCATAATCATTTTTACTAATGTAGATTTCCCAGAACCATTTGGACCAGTAATTGCAATGAATTTACCAATATCAATTTTTAAGTTTATATTATCTAAAATCTTTTTGTTTTCTCTTTCAAAGCATATATTTTCTAACTCTAGTAACATTTTTATCCTCCTACCTTTTTGCATTTTTTAATCTGTTTTTTGCAGTTATCTTTATACAATTTTGACATTTTTTACTGTTTTTATCATAATTACAATCTAAATTTCCTAAATTCATAATTTGTGTTATATATTGATTTAATTTTTTCGCTGTTTGCTCAGATATAGCATATCTCATAGCTTTTGCTTCTTCTTGAGCTTGTTTTTCATCTATATCTAAAATTTCTACTAAAAACATTTTTAGGATATCTTGTTTTTTTATAATGTCAATAGCATAACTTTCTCCTTGTTTTGTAAGAGTTATATCTCCATATGCTTGATAATTTATAACTCCCATATCTTTTAATAAATTAATTGCTTTGTTTACACTAGGTTTTGTTATTTTTAATTTATCTGCAATGTCCGTTACCCTAACTTTTGTGTTGTTTTTTTCTAATATATAGATTGTTTTTAGGTATTCTTCTTGTGAATTGCTTAATTTCATAGCTTTCTCCCTTTGTTAGACTTCGCTAACATTTTACTACAAATGCTTCTAGATGTCAAGTTTTTCTTTAATGTGCTATGCACTGAATTGCCATATTAATTGTACATTTCTTACAAATTAAAAATCTTTAAAAGTTAGTTTTATACTACTTTTTCTTCTTGCTAATATTCCTCAGATGTCTTGAATTTCAATATTTTTCATAGATATTTATTATCTATTTTTACTAATTTTTCTCACTTTACTGTAATATACTCTTTTATTTTTTCAAATTTTGCTTCTCCTATCCCACTTACATTTTTAATATCTTCTATTTTCTTAAAAGTACCTTTTTCTTTTCGATATGCAATAATTTTTTTTGCAGTAGAAGCACCTATTCCAGATAAAGTTTCTAATTCAGCTTGCAGAGCTGTATTAATATTAACTTTCTTTTGTTTAGTTTCTTCTTTTTGTTTTTCTTTTTCTATAACTCCACTAGATGTTGTTATATAGTCTTGTGTATTATTTGTTTGCTGTTTTTCTTGCTTTGTTGGTATATGTATTTTCATGCCATCTTCTAATTTATAAGCTAAATTAATTTCTTCTGTATATGCATCTTCTTTTATACCTCCTGCTTTTTCTATTGCATCTGAAATTCTACTATCTACCTTTAATTCTACTATTCCCTCATTATTTACTGCTCCAGATACATGAACTAAAATAATATCATCACTATAACTTTCTTCTGTGTTTTCTTCTTGTAATTCAAAATCCCCCTCTAATTCTTCTATATTATTAGTTTCATCCTTTGCATAAACATAATAGCAAATAAAACCAGCTACTATGGCTCCTAATATTCCTAATATTATTTTTTGCTTTTTATTAAAATCATTCATAAAAACCTCCTTTAAATTTTGTATCACATTTTTGGTTGTGAATTGTAACACTTTTTTATATTCTATATAAAATTAATAATTAAATTGTTGAATTTCTAGAGAAAATAGGATATGATATATACATAATGATTTTTAGGAGAAATGAAAATGAAATCGAAAATAAAAAAATTAGTTGTACTATTTTTTCTGCTAACCTTTATATTTTTAAATTACACATTTGTTATGGCAAATTCAGTAGAACCAAACTTAATTTCTCGGGGCAGCTATTTTGTTAGATAATAAAACCCAGAAAGTTTTATTTAGTAAAAATGAAAACGAAAAAATGTATCCTGCAAGTACTACAAAAATTGTAACTGCCATTCTTACTTTAGAAAATTCTGACTTAGATGATATTGTCACTGTAAGCTATGATGCTGTTATGTCAATACCGGATGGATATTCTTCAGCTTCTTTACAAATTGGTGAAACTCTAACTGTTGAACAATTATTGCAACTTTTGCTTGTACATTCAGCAAATGACGCTGCTAATGTTTTAGCAGAACATATTGGTGGTTCTGTTGAAAGTTTTGTTTCTATGATGAATACTAAAGCAAATGAACTACAATTATCTAATACACATTTTACTAATACTTTTGGTAAACATGATAATAACCATTATACTACTGCTGAAGATTTAGC
Source organism: uncultured Clostridium sp. (assembly GCA_948468045.1). Classification (GTDB taxonomy): domain Bacteria; phylum Bacillota; class Clostridia; order TANB77; family CAG-508; genus CAG-269. The sequence continues at coordinate 3,907 of CAOKGO010000001.1, forward strand.
AACTATTATGAAATACTGCATTAAAAATGAAACTTTTAGGAAAATAGCTGGCAGTGCTTCTTGTGCGATTCCTGCTACTAATAAATATGGAACAAGAAAATATAATTCCACTAATGAATTAATTCTTCCAAATAGTAGTTATTATTATCCAAATTTAACTTGTGGTAAAACTGGATTTACATCTCAAGCTGGAGATTGTTTAGTTTCTTGTAGTTATAAAGATAATTTAGAATTGATCTGTGTAATTTTAGGTGGAAAAACAATAAATCGGAAAATCTACGAGATTTACTGAGACAAAAGATTTGTTCGAATATGGCTATAATAATTATTCAATAAAAAATTTAATAAATAGTAATGACATAGTTACACAAATAGAAGTAAAAAATGCTACTAAAGATACTAAAATTTTAGATTTGCAAGCTAAAACCTCATTACCTGCTTTACTTTCTAATCAATTACCTGAAAGTGAAATTGCAAATAATATACAATTAAACAATAATATTAAAGCTCCTATTGAGTTAGGAGAAACATTAGGTACTGTTTCTTATAATATTGATGGAGTTGAATATAAAACAGATTTAATTGCATCTCATTCAGTTGAAAAGTCTAAATTTTGGAATTATACAATTAATATTGGATTTGGAATTTTACTTTTAATTTTGATTTATAAAAGTTTTTATAATAAAAGAAAGAAAAACTTTAGATAATAGTAATTTGAATAACATGTTGACAATCCTTGATTTTAGCATTAATTTATCTTTTCTCGTTTGCTTTTTTAAATAATCGGTTTGAGTACAATTTTGCATAAGTAAAATTGTACTCAATACATTTTTATTAATAATCTTTTCCAATTATAATTGTTACATCTACTTTACTTGAACTTGATTCGCTATTTTCAATGCTTCCTATACCGAATAACATCTTTCATATTTTTTAGATATGTTTCTTTTACATTTTTTTTGTTTATTATTGTAGTTTTAGAAGTTGTGTTTGTGCTACCAGTTCTTGTAACTTCGTAATCTGCTCCTTTTAATTGATTGACTACATTTTGTAACTTACTACTATTTCCACTTCCATTTAATACTTCAATTGTAATATCTTTTTTAGAAATATTTGTAGTTGTTGTTCCATCTGTGTTTGATTCTTCTCCATCATTGTCTATATTTTCTATATCTCTATCAAAGAATAATTCTTGTACTAATTCTTTTGTTTTTACTTTATCATGAACAAAAATACTTACATTATTTGTTTTTCCCATGTCTGGCACAGTTCCTGGAAGTGCATCTGTTAATAAATTGCTTGTATCAAATTCTACTGCATAAGGAACATAGTCTTTAGCTACATTGAAATCTATATTTGTTATTACATATTCTTTTGCTACGTCTAGAATTTCTCCAATTTTGAATATGTTTTCTGGTTTAGCTGTTTGTTTAATTACTTGCATTATAAATTCTCTTTGTGTTCTCATTCTTCCAATGTCATTATCTCCATATTCTGCTGAATATGTTGGATATGTTCTTGTTACTGGATCCCAATTATCATGCCTATATCTTAACACTTGTTCTGCCTTATCTCCATCTAGTTTTTGTTGACCTTCTTTTAAATGAATATGCAAGTCTTGTGTAACATCATCATAATTCATGTCTTTTGGAACATAAAAATCAACTCCACCAATTACATCAACTAATTTAATTAATGCTTCTGTTTTAACTACTACATAATATTGAATATTTAAGCCAGTAATTTCATTTACTGCTGCTAATGTTTCATCTGGTCTATGTTTCCTACCATATAAGGCATTTATTTTTTCATATGCAGTTGCTTTTGCTGGATTTTTACCTGTGTATGTATCCCTTGGAATTGATAATAATGTTGCCTTTTGTGTATTTGGATTATATGAAGCTACCATTATTGTATCTGTTAGATCTACATTTTCTTGGTCTGTACTAATTCCTAGGATAAGTGTTCTGAATTCTCCTAAATTTTTTCTAGTGTTTTCATCATGCCCTACCATTGTTGCTAACATTCCTGACATTCCTCCGCCATTTTTGTATACTCTATATGCAAATACCCCTCCTGATACTAATAGAATTAGTACAAATGTAAGTAAAATTTTTTTCCATACTTTCTTTTTCTTCTTTTTGTTTTTACTTGTTTTAGTATTTTTATTGTTTGTTTGTTTATTTCCCAAAATTATTCACTCCTAAATTTTCATGCTACTAGTATAGCAAATATGTTTTTAAAAATCAATAAAATTTACTAAAAATTCACAAATGATGTTTGGGCATAATTGGGACAGGCACTGAAATGCCCAAAGTGTTACTTGACATCTATCCAAATTATTCTCAGATCAACTTTTTATATTACATAACAGACTAGGCGGAAAGAAGCGTCACCATACCCTTTTCCGTCATAGTGTATATGGTAAGAAGCTTCAAAGTTACCAATATAACCTCCACCTCTACTATTAAATGGATTAATAGTGTTATTAGTATTTTTTTCTGCTATATGTTCATAAGCATTTCCTTCTAAATCATAGCTTCCCATTACTTGTTCTTGTGCTTTTTCTTTTGCTCCTTGTTTTGTTGTTTCTGTTTTTGCTGTATTTGCTTTATTTAATATTCCGTTTTCCCCTGTTAATGTTGCAATTGTTACTCCTGCTAGTAATAACAGAACTATAATTGTGATGGCTAATGCAATTAATGTTATACCTCTTTCCATTTTTAGTTTCATTTTTTGACCTTTTTCTTTTTTAATTATTAATATTTCTTTATTTGTTATTCTTTTTTCAACCTCATTATACATATATATCAATTCTTTTACAAGCATTTTTATGTACACATTTATATATTATATACAAAATAATTATTATATTTTTCAGTTCTACTCATATAATTAATACAGAGGTGTATTGTTTTGCTCATAAAATCAGTTAAAATTAGTAAAAAAGTAATTATATTTTCACTTGTTGCTATACTTATCTTATCAAGTATTATTATTTTTTATTCTTTTGCTTCAGACATGAAAGAAGAAAAGCAAGAAGAAAAAAAGAACTTTATAAAATGGGTAGATTTTAATGTGTCTTCTGAAGCACTTAGTTTAACTGCTAAATTGGATATTAATTCTCATTGTAAAAATGAAGATATTGTTTATAATTGGATTGAACTTTTAGCTTATTTAGCTTGTAAAAATGGTGGCAATTTTAAGAATTTTAAAGCCAGTCATCTAAATTCTTTAGTAGAAGAGTTGAAAAATGGACATACTATTGATGATTTAACACAAGATATGAAGTTTTATGATTATTATCTTGAAAGTTATTCAGCAGTTTTAGGTGGTTTTATTGGTAATTATTCTGTTGAAGTCCCAAATGATGATGGTACAAAATCTTATCAAGAAAAATATGGTTTAAAAGCTTTTCTTCCAATTGCTAAAAACTATAATTTTAGCCACTATGACGATTTTGGCAACGCTAGGTCATATGGGTTTAAAAGAACTCATTTAGGTAATGACCTAATGGGTAGTATTGGTACTCCTATTATTGCTGTTGAGTCTGGTATTATTGAAAATTTGGGTTGGAATCAATATGGTGGTTGGCGTGTTGGTATTCGTAGTTTTGATGGAAAGCGTTATTATTACTATGCACATTTAAGAAAAAATCATCCTTATGCTCAAAACTTAGAACAGGGAGCAACTGTAAAAGCAGGAGATGTTATTGGTTATCTTGGTATGACAGGATATAGTACAAAAGAAAATGTAAATAATATTAATGTCCCACATTTGCATTTTGGAATGCAACTAATCTTTGATGAATCTCAAGTAGACAGTCCTAATGAGATTTGGATTGATGTTTATCAAATTATTGAATTTTTAAAGAAAAATCGTAGCGAAGTTTATAAGGCTAATGAAGAAACTAAAGATTATGAAAGAAAATTCGATTTTATGGAAGACAACTTAATAGAATAGGATTTCGGGGCCGTCCCTAAATCCTATCCAAATCCTATTTTTTTCCTAATGTAATTTTTATTTCTTTTGTTATTTTTCCTCTTGTTACTTGCAATGTTACCTCATCATTTGGCTTTTTTGTATAAATATATTGTCTTAAGTCATTCATTGTGTTTAGTGTTACATTGTCTATACTTGTTATAATGTCTTTTTCTTTTAGGTCTGTTTTTTCTGCTGGTCCATTTTTTGTGATTTGTGCTACATATATTCCTTTTTCAAATTTGATATTATAATTTGTAGTTGAACTTAAATATGGTATTACTTCTTTATCATAAGCATATATTCCAATACTTGCTTCTTCAAATTCTCCTGTGTTTTGAAAACTTTCTATTATTGGCTTTATTATATTTATTGGAACTGCAAAACCTATCCCTTCTGCTGATGAGATTTTTACAGTGTTTATTCCTAATACTTCTCCATTTGGATAAATTAATGGTCCTCCACTATTTCCTGGATTTATGGTTGCGTCTGTTTGAATTAAATCTGTCATATAAGATGATTTGTTTTCTTCTTCGATTTTTATACTTCTGTTTTTTGCACTTATGATTCCTGATGTTACTGTTCTTCTAAATTCAAAACCAATTGGGTTTCCAATTGCATATACTGTTTCTCCAACACGAATTTTGCTAGAGTCCCCTAATGTGACATATTCTAAATTTTTGGCATTTATTTTGGTTATTGATAAATCTAAGTCTGTATCACTCCACACTACTGTTCCATCATAATTAGTTCCGTTTTCTAATGTAATATAACATTTACTGTGTTTTGCACCTGTTACATGTTCATTGCTTAAAATATATCCATCTCCTGTTACTATTATACCTGTTCCTAAACCTAATTCGCTTTCTGTGCTTTTAGATAAAATGCTATTTCCAGCATTTTTTAATTTTGAAATTCCTACTACTTTTTTTGTTGTTTCTTCAATAATATCTGCCACAACTTTACTATCTTCTTTGGCTTCTTCCACAGTTTGTTCCTTAATTGTGGATTGTGTTTTTGTTGTTTCATAGTTAGATGGCGTTATTTCTATGTTTTGATATGTAGTGTATAAATAAAATGCAAAAATCCACACTATTAAAATTGGAATTGTTGTTAAAATTACTTTTTTTCTACTATTTGTTTTCTTTTTTCTTCTCAATTGTTTCCCACCTCTAAATTAGTTTTTCCAAATTTTAATTTTTTAAACAATCATTTTTCTTGACTTTTTTATGTTATCTTTATATAATAAGTTTGCATCTATAAATATAGTTTGAATAGAGGAGGTTCTAATATGACAGAAACAACATGTGAAAACTGCAAAGAGAGGGATTGTATTAAACATCCTGATTTTGTCAAAAGTGATTTGTCCTTTCTTGACAAATCAAAAAAGCACCTAGCTTGTATGCTATGTGAATTTAAAGAGTGTCCTTTACGGGACACGAATCATTATAGCCTCAAGTACCCTACTGCTAGGGGACTTAAAGAGCTCTGTTGTTCTAAAAAATAAAGTAAGGAGATTGCAATGCAATCTCCTTATTAAATTTAAACTTGAAAATATATTTTATATATTTGTAAAATGAATTCCACTTTTTAATTTATCACAACCATGATTTTTTTCTTCGTCCCTAAAATCATTAAACTATTAAATTATTAAAAACCTAAAAATCTATTGACTTTTTTAGCTAAAAAACTATATAATTTGACTAAATATAAGAAATATAGGTGAGAAAATGAAAAAAGAAATGTATGAACTAACTAATCCACAAAAAAATATATGGGAATTAGAGCAGATTAACGGAAAAGGGACATCTATTAATCATATTTTATCTATTTTGAAATTAAAAGGAAATTTAGATGAATCACTTTTAATAAAAACTATGTTAAACATTATTGAAGTAAATGATTCTTTTCATTTAAAATTCGTTTTAGATGGAGGTATTCTTTATCAATATATTGATGACTGTTCTAATACTACTATTGACACTAAACATTTAGTTACAGAGGATATTTCCCCTGTTATTGATGAATATCAAAATTTGGTTCTTACTATTAATGACCCTTTTCGTTTTTGCCTTATTTTTACACCTTGCTATACTTATGTTTTATATAAATCACATCATATTATAGCAGATGCTTGGAGTATGACACAAGTAGCAGATCAAATAAAAGAATTTTATGAAATTCTTTTAAAGAAAAGCTCTTTAGATGAATCAATGCTAGAATCAAAATCAAATATAGAAATTCCTAAAAAGCCAAGTTATCTTAGCTTTATTTCTCGTGAACATGAATATAATGAAACTAATAAATTTTATATAGACAAACAATTTTGGGAAAATTATGTGTCACAATTTCCGTCTACTAAAATTTTTCATAATTCTAATCCTCTTAATAAAGATGGAAAACGTTATATTCAACCATTAGATGCTAATTTGTATGATGATGTCATTAAATATTGTGAAAATAATAAAATAACAGTTTATGCTTTCTTTTTAGGTATATTATCTATTTATTTTAGTAAGATTTACAATTTACAAAAAGTTGTTTTTGGCACTCCTTTTTTGAATCGCCAAAAAAGATTAAAAGAATTAGAATGTACAGGTATGTTTGTATCTACTCTGCCTATTATGATTGAAATAGATACTAATGATACTTTTTTATGTTTATGTAAGAAAATAGCTTCTAGTAATCTATCTTTATATAAACATTCTAATTTTCCTTATCATAAAATACAAGAAATAAAAGAAAATATGGCTTTATATGAAATTGGATTCTCTTACCAAATTAATAAACAAGAAACTGTTATGGAAAATGAAGATTTAGGGGAATGTACTTGGTTATTTTCTGGTCAACAAAATAATCCTTTAACCATTCATTTAACTACTTTAAATAATGATAAAATATTAAATTATGATTACTTGTTAGATTGTTTTACACAAGAAGAAATTGAAAAAATGAACGCTGTTATTCTCCATTTAATTTCAGAAATAGTAAATGGAAAAAATACAATTGGAGAAATTAGTGTTCTAACTCAAGAAGATAAAAAAGCTTTGTCTTCTTTTCATAATAATGGATTTTTAGAAACTTCTTCTAAAACTGTAATTTCTTTATTTGATGAAATTGTAAAACAATATCCTGAAAATACTGCTCTTTGCTATGATGATATTTCTATTACTTATTCTGAATTAAATAAAAAAATTAACCATCTTGCCAAACATTTAATAAATTTAGGAATTTCTAAAAATACACCTGTTGCTTTACTTTTTGATAAAAGTATAGAAATGATTATTGCTATTTTTGCTGTCTTAAAATCTGGTGGTTGCTATGTCCCTATTTTACCTGATGAATCAAGTTCAAGAATAGAATATATTTTAAATGATTGTAGACCAAAGTGCATTTTAACACATAAAAATTATTCTAGTAATACAAATTTTAATACCAAAATTATAAATTTGGATGAGATAGATTGGAATAAATTTTACGATATTAATTTACCTTCTGTTTCTATCGAAGATACTGCTTATATAATATATACTTCTGGATCTACTGGTAATCCTAAAGGAACTATGGTTATGCATAAAAATATTGTAAGCTTAAAACAATCTATTGAAAATGATTCTATTTTAAAAGCTACAAATAAAGATGTATCTATTTCACTTTTAAAATATTCTTTTGATGCTTCTGGCATTGATATTTATACTGCTCTACTTTTTGGAGGCAAATTGGTTTTAGTAAAAAAAGAGGATGAATTAAATCCAGAAAAGGTTATTCGTATAATGGAACAAGAAAAAGTAACTAGGTCTTTTCTTATTCCTAAATGGTTAGAACATATTGCAATACAAGATAAATTATTAAATGCTGATTTGTCTAATCTTAGAATTTTAGGAACTGGTGGAGAAATCCTAAAACCTTACATTGTAGAAAGTTTACTAGCTAAATATAGTAATTTAAAAGTTTTAAATTTGTATGGACCAACAGAAACAACCATGTTTACTACTTGCAAAGATATAAGTGTTTATGAAATCAAAAATAATTATACATCTATTGGAAAACCTATTTATGGAGCTCGTCTTTTAGTTGTAAATGATAATTTAGAAGCTCTACCAATAGAAGCAAAAGGTGAATTAGTTATTTATGAAGATGACAATTCTATGCAAAATATAGCTAAAGGTTATTTAAATTTACCAGAGATAACACGAAGTAAATTTGTTAAGATACTATCTCCATTTTCTAATAAATTTGTAAAAGCTTATCGTACTGGAGATATGGCAAAAATTAATAAAAGTTTAGAAATAGAATTTATTGGCAGAAATGATGATGTTGTAAAAGTAAATGGTGGATATTTAGTTGCTTTAAATGAAGTAGAAAATAGAATTCAAAAATTATTAGGTAATCAATTTGAAGTACATCCTATTGCTATTCCTTATAAAAATACAAAAGCAATTTTTCTATTTTTAACAAAACAAGATGAAACTATTTCTATTTATAATATTAAAAATTACATTAATAGTAATATTTCATTTTATATGAAACCTAAAAAAATTATTGAATTAGAAGACTTTCCACGTAATTCTTCTGGTAAAATAGATCGTAAACAATTAGAAAAAATTGCTATTCAATATATAGAAGAAAATAAAAACTCATATGTTTCTCCTAAAACAGAAATAGAAATTGATATATATAATTATATAAAAGATTTTGTTGGCTGTGATGACTTTTCTATTACAGATGATTTTATAGAAGATTTAGGTATTGACTCTTTATCTTTAACCTCTATTTATACTTATCTTGAAAAATATCATATTCTTATTCAAGATATTTATAACAATTCTAATATAAAAGATTTAGCAAATTTTATTGAAAGTCATTCTTCTAAACAAATTAAGCCTGACTTAACAAATATTAGTCAAGTTCCAATTTTAAATAATGTACATAAATTTAATCTAAATACTATTTTAATTACTGGTGTAACTGGCTTTTTAGGAATTCACCTATTAAGAGATTTACTTTTACTTGAAAATGTTGAAAAAATATATTGTCTAATTAGGAATAGGATTAATTTAAACGGAAAAAAACGATTATTTAAAATGGTAGAATTTTATTTTAATTCAGATAAAAATCTACTTGACTTAATTGATGAAAAAGTAGTTGTTATAAATGGAGATATGGCAAAAAATCAATTGGGCTTTGATAAGAAAACCTACTTAGAACTTAGCCAAAAAGTAACTACAGTTATTAATTGTGCTGCTAATGTAAAACATTTTGTTAAACCTGAGCAGATTTATAAAGATAATGTACAAAGTGTTCGTAATCTGATTGATTTTTGTGGAACTGAAATTTCTCTAGCTCATATTTCTACTTTATCAATAGCTGGATTTAAAGGTAAGGACACACAAGATATTATTTTTGATGAAAATACTTTATACATAGGTCAAGAATTTAATAACAATCCTTATTTGGTTACTAAATTTGATGCCGAAAAAAACATTTTAGAGGCAACACAAAAAGGTTTAAATGCTACTATATTCCGTTTAGGTAATATTATGCCACGTGTAAGTGATGGTATTTTCCAAGAAAATGCTGATCAAAATGTTTTTCTAGCTTCAATCAAAACTATTGTAGAAAACAAATTAGTAGCTAAAGAACTTTTAGACTTAAAATTAGAGTTTAGCCCAGTAGATGAATGCTCTAAAATGATTTTATCATTGTTAAAACATAATGATTCTCATTCAATTTTTCATATTTTGAGTGATAAAGAAATTTCTGTTTTAGAGTTAAAAACTTTACTTGAAATTTTAAATTGTGATATATTAGATGTAGATTTAAAAACATTTATTGATGAAATGAACAAAAATGCAGATGAATATACAAAAGAATATATTTTAAATACAAATTTAAATACTTATTCTCAAAATATTACACAAGAGCAATTGATTAATTTAGGTTTATCGTGGTCTGTAATTGATGTTAATTATATACAAAAAATTTTAAATATTATTAAGGAGATGTAATTTTTGAAAACAAAACATACAAAAGAACTAAAAATTTTCAAATTAAAATTTATTGGCATGGTTTTGCTATTAGATTTAATTGCTGTTATTTTAATTTATTTTATTATGCCTTTAGTACAAAACTTTCCTCCTCTTTCTGAAGACTTTGCCTTTCAAGAGGAGGTACAACCTGTTACTCACGTAGAACAATATACTATTGTTTATCTTATTGGAGTAACTATACATATACTTTCTTTTAAGTTTCTTATGAAAAAAATTTATAGTTATTTAGATAAGTACTATCGAAAGGAAAAGATTTCATATAATGAAATTAAAACAGTTAGAAAATTATGCTTTAATATTCCTTATTTAGTATTTTTTGTACAAATTATACTGTTTACTACCATTGGTGTTTTATTTAATTTTGTTATGTTAGCATCTGCACTTTCTATTTTGAGGTTTACTTTAATGATTATTGCTATTGCTTCCATTCTTTCGATTATTTTGCTTATTGGTTCTCAAAAAATTTTATACAATGTAATTTTAACTACTTATGAAATATCTAATGAATATGAGAAACATAATGGATATAGAATAACAAATTCACAAAACTTATTATTCCAAATGGTTCCTTTTATTGCTGTTATTTTGATTGTTATTTCTTTAATAGGTTATTCTAAAGCAGTTCAGCAAGAGGGCTTTGCAACTGGTAATTATTATAAAGCTTATATAGAATCTAAAAATATAAACTCAAATGATGTAAATATGGAAAGTTTGAAACAGCTTTTATCTAGTATACCAATTCAAGATAGTACTCATTGTTATTTTATTATCTCTCCAAATGATGAAGATATTTATATATCTTCTCCAGATGCTGAAATTAGTGACTTTGTTTTAAGTTATAGAAATTACTTTTTTGAGCAAACTGGTGGATTTTTATATGAAAAATTTGGTGTTGACGAACAACTATATGCTATGAATTTAACAGATATAAATGGTGATACTTGGTATATTGGATTTAAATATTCTGTCATTGACATGAATCTATTCCTTTATTATTTTGCTTTAATTATTGTTTTATTGATTGTATATTCTATTCTTTTATATATATGGTCACATAATATTTCTAGCAATTTAATAAAAACATCTAATAGCCTTAAATATATTGTTGATTCAAATAATATTGATAAAAATAATATATTGCCTATTGTCTCTAATGACGAATTTGGTGACTTAGCCTATTATTATAATAAGATTCAAGAACTAACAATAAAAAATGTTGAACAAATCCATGACAACCAAGAAACCCTTATGGAAAAAGAACGACTTGCTTCTCTTGGGCAATTAATTGGAGGTATTGCACACAACTTAAAAACACCTATAATGTCAATTTCAGGTGCAGCTGAGGGGTTAACTGACCTAATAAAAGAATATGACAATTCAATTGAAGACCCAGAAGTAAATAGTAACGACCACCATGACATTGCAAAAGATATGGAAACATGGGTATCAAAAATAAAAACCCATACAGAATATATGTCAGATGTTATTACTGCTGTTAAAGGGCAAGCTGTTACCCTAAATAATGAAGAAGCAATGACCTTTACAATAGAAGAACTTTTAAAAAGAGTTAATATCCTAATGCGTCACGAACTAAAAAATGCCATCGTTTACTTAAACACATCTATGAAAACAGATGAAAGTACAACAATACATGGTGATGTTAATAGTTTAGTACAAGTTATAAATAACATGATTTCAAACTCTATCCAATCTTATAATGGAAAACCAGAACAAAACATAGATTTAATTGTTGAAAAAGAAGAAAACAATATAATTATATCTATTAAAGATTATGGAGCTGGTATGCCTAAAAATGTAAAAAACAAATTATTTAAAGAAATGATTACTACAAAAGGTAAAAATGGTACTGGGCTTGGTTTATATATGTCCTACTCTACTATTCGTGCTCACTTTAATGGAAACATCACAGTAGACTCTGAAGAAGGACTAGGCACAACATTCCATATATATTTACCATTATAACGTCCCTATTTTATATTTTTTATTAAAACTCTTGCTTTTTGTTGTTTTTATTAATATAATGTAGGAAATTGTATAAAATATGAGGTTGTTAAAATGAGAAAAGGATTACAAAATTTAGAAAATAATGAAAATAGAAATTACAAAATCATTGCAGTAGATGATGAAGAAGGAATTATCGATTCTTTGTCTATCTTTTTAAAAAGGTCTGGATATGAATTTACAGGTGTTACTGACCCAATGGAAGCAGTTGAAAGAGTGAAATCAGAACATTTTGATTTAATGATTTTGGACTTTATTATGACTCCTATTCATGGTGATCAAGTTGTTGAGGAAATTAGAAAATTTAATAAAGAGCTATATATATTGTTGCTTACAGGTCACAAAGATTTAGCCCCACCTCTTGATACAATTAGAAGACTTGATATTCAAGGCTATTGTGAAAAAAGTGATAAGTTTGACCAATTGTTATTGCTAATTGAATCTGGTATTAAGTCAATTGCTCAAATGAATGAAATTAAGAAAATTAATGAGCAACTAAAAAATACTAATGATATGTTAGAAAAAGCTTATTTAGAAAGTATTCAAACTCTTCGCTATACTGTTGAGGCAAAAGATACATACACAAGAGGTCATTCTGATAGGGTTTCTCAATTTTCTGTTTTAATTGGTAAACATTTGAATTTATCTGAGGCAGAATTAAAAAACCTAGAAATAGGTGGTTTGTTCCACGATATTGGAAAAATTGGTGTTCCTGATAGTATCTTGTTAAAAGAAAGTAAGCTAACAGATGATGAATATTCTGAAATTAAAAATCACCCATCTATTGGAGCTCATATATTGTCAACTGCAACTATTTTTAAAGATATTCTTTCAATTGTGAAACATCATCATGAACGTTTTGATGGTCATGGATACCCTGGTCAATTAAAAGGTAATGATATTCCATTTTTGGCTAGAATTGCAGCTATTGCAGATAGTTTTGATGCTATGACTTCTCGTAGAACTTATCGTGATTCTTTGCCTTTAGATGTTGTTATTTCTGAGTTTGAAAAGTGCAAAGGTACTCAATTTGACCCAGAAATAGCTGATGCTTTCTTGGATATTTTGAGAAATAATTTTGATGAGATAAAAGCAATTCAAGAAAAGTTTGCTTAAAAATGAGACAGTAGGGACAGGTCCTATTTGTCTCATTTTTTTAATTTATTGATACTGTGTTTTATATATTAGAGAACCCTCTTTATGGAGCTAGGTATAAAACTCGGATTCCATAAGAGGGTTTAATGACATTACTTAGATATGGTTATAATAGTTTTCATAATATATTTCATTTTTAACAAAAAAATAGGATTTTAGGGCATCCCTAAATCCTATTTTTATTTTGAGACAACCAAGACCTGTCCCTACTGTCTCAGACTTTCATTGAAAGTCCAACTTTTTGTCTTTCTTGGTCTATTTTTATTACCTTAACTTTTACAACATCACCTACTGAAACAATATCAGACGGATTTTTGATGAATTTGTCACTCATTTCAGAAATATGTACTAGACCATCATGTTTTACCCCAATATCTACAAATGCTCCAAAGTCAATTACATTTCTAACAGTTCCACTTAGTACCATTCCTTCTCTTAAGTCCTCTAATTTTAGAACATCACTACGAAGTATTGGTTTTGGCATATCCTCACGAGGGTCTCTACCTGGTTTTGCTAATTCTGCTATTATATCTGATAATGTCATTTCACCTACTTCTAAGTCTTTTGCCATTTCTCCAGTGTTTACAGTTTTTAATTTAGTTCTTAATTCTTCTAATTTTTCTTTATCTTTTAGGTCTTTTATATCAAAACCTAATTTTTCTAGTAATTTTTCTGCTTTTTCATAACTTTCTGGGTGAACTGCTGTAATTTCTAATGGGTTATCTCCATCTAATATCCTTAAGAAACCTGCACATTGTTCAAATGCAACCTTACCAAGCTTTGGAACCTTTAATAATTGTTTTCTATTTTTTAGTTTTCCGTTTTCATCTCTATATTTTACAATATTTTTAGCTATTGTATTGTTAATTCCTGAAACATATGATAATAAAGATGGTGTAGCTGTGTTTACATCAACACCCACTTTATTAACACTGTCTTCTACTACTCCTGTAAGGCTTTCTGCTAATCTTTTTTGATTTACATCATGTTGATATTGACCTACTCCAATGGCTTTGGGGTCAATTTTTACTAGTTCTGCTAATGGGTCTTGAAGTCTTCTTGCAATAGAAATTGCACCTCTAATAGATACATTTATGTCTGGATATTCTTCTGTTGCAAGCTTTGATGCTGAATAAACAGAAGCTCCTGCTTCACTAACAATTACATAGTGTACATCTCTTGATGTTTCTTTTATCATGTCTGATACAAACATTTCAGATTCCCTTGATGCTGTTCCATTTCCTATTGCTATCATATCTACTTCGTCTTTTTCTATTAATTTTAAAAGTTCTTTTTTTGCACCCTCTACATCATTTTGAGGTTCTGTTGGGTATACAGTTGTATAATCTAATACTTTACCTGTTTCATCAATAATTGCTATTTTACAACCAGTTCTGTAAGCTGGGTCAAACCCCATAACAGTTTTTCCCTTAATTGGTGCTCCTAGCAATAATTGTTTTGAATTTTGTCCAAATACTTTAATTGCCTTTTCTTCTGCTTTTTCGGTCAAATCACTTCTAATTTCTCTTTCAATAGATGGCTCAATTAGCCTTTTAAAGCTGTCTTGTATAGTTTCTTTTAACATTTGTGTAAATTGAGTCTCTCCTTTTATTACGTCTCTTTCAATATATGAAAGTATTTTATCCTCTGGCTTTTCTAGCTTAACCTTTAAAAATTCCTCTTTTTCTCCTCTATTAATTGCCAAAATTCTATGACTTGGGATATATTTAATTGCTTCTATATATTCATAATACATCTCATAATTTGATTTTTCTTCTGGTTTTGCTGCTTTAGTTGCAATTTGCCCTTCACGGTAGCATTGTCTTTTAATTTCTTTTCTGTATCTTGGTTCATCTGAAATATCTTCTGCTATTATGTCTAATGCTCCTTGAATTGCATCTTCTGCACTTGCTACAACTTTATCTTTGTTTTTCTTATCCTCTTCTGATAAAGTTTCAATATTAACATATTCCTTAGCAATTTCTTCAATAGGTTTAGTTTCCTTTTGTTCTCTTATAATTTGTGCTAATGGCTCTAAACCTTTAGCTTTAGCAACTGTTGCTCTAGTCTTTTTCTTTTGTTTATAAGGTCTATATATATCTTCAACCTCTGCTAATGTTTTCGCAATTGCAACAGCTTGCAAAATCTCATCTGTTAGCTTTCCTTGCTCATCTATTGATTTGATTACCTCTTCTTTTCTTTGTTCTAGGTTTCTTAAATAGTTTAGTCTGTCTCCTAAATCCCTTAAAATTTCGTCTGATAACCCTCCTGTAACTTCTTTACGGTATCTCGCAATAAATGGAATTGTATTTCCCTCATCAATTAATTTTATAGTATTTTCTACTTGTGATGGCTTAATATTTAATTCCTCTGCTATTAGTTTGATTATTTTTTCCATTGTTTTCTTCCTTTCCTAATATTCCAACGAATCATCATTCTTAATCCAATTTTCTACCTGTTCTACTCTATATTCAGTTTTTGTATCTCTCATAATCACTTCTTTTATGCCACTATTAATTAACATTCGTTTGCAAAATGTACATGGCTCATTATCTGTTACATATTCATTATTTCTTTGATTTATACCAACTAAATATAATGTAGCACCTATCATGTCTTTTCTAGCTGCACTTAGCATGGCATTTTGTTCACTATGAACTGACCTGCATTTGTCATATCCCTTGCCACTTGGCATATCACTTTTTTTCCTTTGACAAACTCCTAAATCTAAGCAGTTCTTTCTTCCTCTTGGAGCTCCAGAATATCCTGTTGAAATAATTTCATCATTTTTGACAATTATACTTCCATAGTTATTTCTTAAGCAAGTTCCTCTTTCTGCCACTGTCTGTGCAATATTTAAATAATAATTAATTTTATCTACTCTATCCATATTAGCAATTCTCCTTTTGAGACAAGAGGGACAGGTCTCATTTGTCTCATTGTTTACAACTTTATTATAACTACATTTATTGTCCTCTAATCAGAAATTATGACATTTTTCTTCAATATATATGAAACAAATTAGACCTGTCCCTCTTGTCTCATTCTATACCTAAGTATTGGTTGTATGTAACTTCTTTGTCTATTACTTGCCCATTTTCTTTGATGTCAATTATTCTGTTTGCTACTGTTTGGGTTAATTCATGGTCATGTGATGTAAATAAAATGTTTCCGATAAATTTCTTCATTCCTTCGTTTATGGCTGTTATACTTTCCATGTCTAGGTGGTTTGTTGGTTCGTCAAATGTTAAGAAATTTGCACCAGATAGCATCATTTTTGATAAGACACATCTTACCTTTTCTCCTCCTGATAGGACTTTTACTTCTTTTAATGCTTCGTCCCCTGAAAATAACATTCTTCCTAAAAAGCTTCTTACATAAGTTTCGTCTGGGTCTTTTGAGTATTTTCTAAGCCATTCTGTTACATTTTCTTCTGTTTCGAATAGATAGTTGTTGTCTTTTGGGAAGTAGTTTTGTGTAATTGTTGTTCCCCATACTAATTCTCCACTATCTGCTTCTATCTCTCCATTAATTATTTGAAATAGTACTGTTTTTGCTATTTCATTGTCTGCTAGAAATGCTATTTTGTCTCCTTGTTTTACATCAAATGATATGTTATCAAGTATTTTTACTCCCTCTAATGTTTTTGTAATGTTTTTTACTTGTAATATTTCTTTTCCTGGTTCTCTGTCTGGCTTAAAGTCTATATATGGATATTTTCTGTTTGATGGTTTGATTTCATCTAATTCTATTTTTTCTAGTGTTTTCTTTCTTGATGTTGCTTGTTTTGATTTTGAAGCATTTGCACTAAATCTTGCAATAAAGTCTTGTAGTTCTTTGATTTTTTCTTCTTTCTTTTTGTTTTGTTCTCTTGCTTGTTTTAATGCAAGTTGGCTAGATTCATACCAAAAGTCATAGTTTCCTGGATAAACTTTAATTTTTCCAAAGTCTACATCTGCTATGTGTGTACATACTTTATTTAAGAAGTATCTATCATGTGATACAACTATAACTGTGTTTTCAAAGTCCATTAAAAAGTCTTGCAACCAATTGATACTTTTTAAGTCTAAATCGTTTGTAGGCTCGTCTAATAGTAATACATCTGGGTTTCCAAATAGACTTTGTGCTAACAACACTTTTACTTTGTCTTTTGCTTCTATTTCTTTCATTAATTTATAGTGGTTTTCTGGCACAATTCCTAAGTCATTTAATAATATGGCTGCATCTGATTCTGCATTCCAACCATCTAATTCTGCAAACCTTTCTTCTAATTTTGCAGCTTTCATACCATCTTCTTCAGAAAAGTCTAGCTTTGCATAAATTTCATCTTTTTCTTTCATGATGTCATATAGTTCTTTGTTTCCCATTATAACTGTATCCATAACAGTAAATTCTTCAAAAGCAAAGTGGTCTTGTTTTAATATTGATAGTCTTTCTCCTTTATCTAAGCTGACATCTCCTTTGCTTGGCTCTATTTCTCCTGATAGAACTTTTAAAAATGTTGATTTTCCTGCTCCATTTGCTCCAATTATTCCATAACAGTTTCCTTTTCCAAATTTGATATTTACATCTTCAAATAATATTCTTTTTCCAAATCTTACAGTTACGCCATTTGTATTTAGCATTTTTTTCATTCCTTGTTAATATATTTAGGTTTTTATGGCTTTACCTATAAACCTTGGTTATTATATAATATTTTCCTCTATTTTTCAAGCTTTTTACAAATTCAAGTTTCAACTTTTGTAATCCCATTGACAATTTATTATTCATATATATCATAAATTTTGCTTGCTTTTATTTTTATGATATTTTATAATTTATTAGAGGTGTTTAAGTAATGAGAAGAAATCAAAGGGGTTATAGAAAAAACAAAAAATCAATTCGTGACATACAAGACAAAAAATTCATTAAAAACTTGTCTATTGCCATTCTTTTACTTGTGATTTTATTAGTATTTATATCAGTTGTTTATGCAATATGCCAAGTAGTTGAACACAATAAATTTTTAAATTCTGTAAATGAGGAATTAGAGCAAGCTAAATCAGAAATTTCTGATGTTCAAGAAGAACCCAAAAAAGAAGAAAAAACCGATATTAGTTTCACTCTAACTGCTATTGGTGATATAATGTGCCATAATACACAATATATGGATGCATTTAATTCTGAAACTAATGAATATGATTTTTCTTATGTATTTAAAGATATTAGCAATTACACAAAACTTCGGAGATATTGCAATTGGAAGTTTAGAAACTAGTTTTGCTGGAAGTGCTAAAGGATATAGTAATTATCCTACTTTTAATTCTCCAGATAGCTTGGCTTATGATTTAAAGAAAATTGGTATAGATGTTTTGTCTACTGCTGGTAATCATTGCCTAGACATGGGGTTTTCTGGGCTTTCTAGAACAATTGATGTTTTAAATGATGCTGATATTTCTCATTTAGGTACTTATAAATCTCAAGAAGATAGAGATACTATTTTAGTTAAAAATGTTAAAGGTGCAAATATTGCTTTTATAAATTATACATATGGAACTAATGGCATTCCAATTCCTAGTGGTCAAGAGTTTTGTGTGAATTTAATTGATAAAGAATTAATAAAAAGTGATATTGCAAAAGCTAAAGAACAAAATGTTGATTTAATTGTTGCTTGTATGCACTGGGGAACTGAATATCGCACAACTGCTAACCAAGAACAAGAAGAGCTTGCAGATTTTTTATTCCAAAATGGAGTTGATATTATTTTAGGAAATCACCCTCATGTGCTAGAACCAATGGAAAAAAGAACTATCACTTTAGAAGATGGTACAACAAAAGATGTATTTGTTATTTATGCTTTAGGAAATTTTATTTGTGACCAAAATGCTGAAAATTCTAGAAATTCTATCATCTTAAATTTGAAGATGACAAAACATATTGATAATAAAATTACTATTGATAAGGTTGATTATGTGCCTATTTATATGTATAAAGATAATTCTTCAGGTGTGCAAAAAATGAGATTATTAGATATTCAAAAAAATATTGATAATTATGAAATAGATATAAATAATGGTGTAAAACCTGCTATTTCTCAATCACTTTATAATAACTTAAAAACACAATTAGAAAAAATCAGAAAAATAGTTGAACCAATGGAAAATATTTAATATAGTATAATTTTAACTTTTCTTGTTGGCTTTCTGTAAATTTGTTTGTGTGCTAAATAAAAATTAGTATCTAAAAAGGAGCGATTAGTAATATTCTCAATTGCTCCTTTTTAAATATTAACTTAGCATATCTTTTCTTTTTAGCCACCATGTAACTAATAATGTTAGTGTAACTGATATTAGTACCATCATTACAAAACCATAAGGGCTATGTTCAAATGGCAAACCTACATTCATTCCCCAAAAACTTGATACCATTGTTGGTATTGCAAGTACTATTGTTATTGAGGTTAAAAATTTCATCACTCCATTTAGGTTGTTTGAAATTATTGAAGCATATGCATCCATTGTTCCTGTTAATATGTTACTATATATTTGTGCCATTTCAATAGCTTGTCTGTTTTCTATTATGGCATCTTCTAGTATTTCTTCGTCGTCTTCATATAGTTTTACTATTTTTCCTCTCATGGTTTTTTCCATGACTAATTCATTTGATTTTAGAGAAGTTGTAAAGTATACTAAACCTTTTTCTAAGCTTAGCAATTTTAAAAGTTCTTTATTTTTCATTGAATTTTTTAGTATATATTCCGCTATTTCTGTTTCTTTGTTTATTTGTTTTAGATAACTTAAATAATATGAAGAGTTTAGGTATAAAATTTGAAATATAAATCTTGTTTTTTTGTATGTTTGCAAATTTTTTATTTTTTTCTTTTCAAAATCTTCTATTATTTTATTTTTCTTTAATGATACTGTTACAAAAAAGTCGTCTCTTACAACTATCATTCCTAATGGCATTGTTGTGTAAATGTCGTTTTCTTCGCTTTTTTCAATAATTGGTACATCTACTATAAAAAGAGTTGTGTTGTCATCTTCTTCTTGATCTATTCTGGCTTTTTCTTCGTCATCTAAGGCGTCACGTATAAAGTCCTCTTGAATTCCTATGTTTTCACAAACCTTTTTTATTTCGCTTTCCGACGGATTTACTAAATTAATCCATGCTCCTTTTTTGAATTCTTTAATTTCTTCAATTTTGTTTGTTTCTATATTAGTATTATATATTTTTAGCAAATCCATCACCCCTTTTTTCTATTTCAACACTATTATTTTAGCCTTTTTCTTCGATTTTGTCAATATTGCTTTTTTATTAAAAAAGTGGTATAGTTAATATATTGAAAAGTTAATTTTGCATTTTATTAAATCTTATTAGAGCATTACTGCTCAAAGGAGGTTTTTTATGAAGTTTTTTGACTTTTTTAAGAATAAAAAAAGTGATTTACCAAAAGTAGAAGTTGAACAGCTACAAAAAAAGGAGTCTGACATTAAATATTCTTATACTAAAAATGGTTTTTTTACAATACATTTTTATGATGATGAGATAGATTTTGCTCAATCCTATGATAATACAAAATTAGTTGTAAATACTACTCCTTTAAATTTTGCAAATGAAGATGTATATGAATGTAATGTTGTATGGTATACTGATAATAGTTGTTCTCCATATTCTAGTGATGAACCTAAAGTGATAGATCAACAATGTGTTTTAATACAATTTGATTTACCATTATCAAGATTAGATCCTGAATATGCTTATATATTAATGAAAAAAATATTGAATAAAAATAATGTAATTGGACACCTTGAAGATGGATTAAAAGAAACTCCTGCTACGCCTTGTGGTAATTATGTTGGCGGTATAATAGTAAATGATGCCACAGGAGAATATCAAGAGTATTTTTCAAAAGAAGTAGGAAAAGCGGTCCATAATTCTCCTAAAATGGTAGAATGTAGGGAAAGATTTAGAAATCAATTTCAAGAAAAAGCTTCCAAATTTAATTACAGTAGTAGTCATCAAATTGATGCTTTTTCTCGATAAATCTCTTTGTATTTTATAAGTTACACATTACATGACCCCTACTATACACAAATTCAGAGCAAAAGAGGCATGATTAAAATTTTATGACCTTTTAAGATTACTCTTCATGCCTCGTCTTTGTTCGCCCGCGAAAATTGCAAAGCAATTTTTTCGTGGAACGCTTGATATTATAGGAAGTTTAGAGAACTTTCCTATAATATGAAATAAATTTGTGTATAGTAAAGGGCTTTTGCTTTTTGTTTAATTATTTTCTATTTTCCTTTTTTGTACCATATATGTTATTTTACTAATTAGTGGTGTAGGTGTTAATTTTGCACCTATTTTTGCTAGTTTTACATCAATTCCTGGAACAATATAAAATTTTCCTTGTTCCATCTTTTTTACAGCATATTTTGCAACTTGCATACTATTTGCTTCTCTCATATGGAATTTTACATTTGCAACTTTATTAAAGTTCGTACTAACTGGTCCTGGACATAAGATACTAATTTGTACATTTGATTTTTCTTTTTTTAATTCTTCTCTTATACTTTCTGAAATTCTTACAATATATGCTTTTGTTGCATAATAAGTAGACATCAGAGGTCCTGGCATAAATCCTGCTATTGAAGCAACATTTAAAATTTTTCCACTACCTTTTGCTTTCATATCGATTAAATATAATTTCATTAAAATGTGGTAAGCAACTATATTTGTATTTATCATAGAAATTTCTTTGTCTAATGATGTTTTTGTAAAGTTTCCACAATCTCCAAAACCTGCATTATTAACTAAAATGTCTACATTTTGTACTTTTTTGTGGAGTTCTTTGCAATTTTCTATTTTTGATAAATCCATTGCAATTGTTTCTACTTCAATTTTATTTTTTTCTTTTAATTCCTTAGCTAATTTTTTTAATTCCTCTTCATTTCTTGCAACTAATACTAAATTATATCCACGTTTTGCAAGTTCCCTTGCTATGTCTTTTCCAATTCCTGAGGAACTACCTGTAACTAATGCTTTCAAGAAAATCACCTCTAATATCTAATTTTTACTAAATTTATTTAATATTATACCAACTTTATGAACTATTTTAGTAGATTGGCTATTTGCAACACCTTTTCCTAATGCTTTCCCTCCTACTGTCATTGCTGCAACTAATGCGCTTAGTAAAAATTGTAAATCAAAATTCAAATTGAATTGCTCTGTTATTTTCATAGCAATTAATGCACTTATTGCTCCACTTAAAACACCACAAATGTCTCCAATAACGTCTGCACAGATATTTGCAACTTTTGGGGCATTTCTGATTAGTTTGATTGAATCTTTTGACCCTTTAACTTTTTTTGTTGCTTTGGCATGAAATTCATGTTCATTTGCAACTGTTACTGCTACTCCTATAATATCAAAAAATATTCCTATTGCTATTACTAATATTAAAATTAGTATTGCTGATACTAGATTTAAATGTGATACTCCATTAGCTGATATATATGAAAATATCATTGATAATATAAAAGTCATTATAAATACTTCTATAAACCATTTTGTATTCGAGTGTTCTTTTTTTCCTTTTTGATTTTCTTTGGTCTCTTGAGTGTTGTTCATTTTTTTATCCTTTCTTTACACTATGAAATTATTTGTATTTACATAAAAATGTCGCAAGAGAAACGTCCCCAATGCGACATTAGATGGTAAAAGCCTAAGTAAATTTTACAGTTTAGGTCTAGTTGAATTTCTCTATTTCCCGCTTAGCATTACTGCTAGAACCGTTTCCGTTTAAGGGAAATATCTATTAGTTTTAATAGACACCAGATCGCCACTTAAATCTGTACCTTAATCCCTAGACTTCCTAGCTAATTTTCAATAGCAAACATTCTAGAAGTTTTCCTTAACATACTTTTTGCTCTTTACTAGTCTTTTTTGCAAAAGCAATTTCATAATCAGAAAATAAAATTGATTTGGCCAAAATTAATTTTATTTTGTTTAAGATAATCCCAATACTTTCACTCAAGACAGGCTACTCTATGTATTTTGTGTCTTGGCACGCAACATAGGTTTTACTTAAAAATGTTTATTTTAAGCCTCCACGAAACTAGGGGCTCTTATGTATGCCATTACATAATACCCTAATTTCTTTACTCCCTGCCTACACACAAAACTGGCATTTCGCGCATAAACAAGAAACTTCAACGATGTGCCCTTTAGTGGATTTTTAGCCCCACCCTCGTAAAGGTTGTATGACTAGAATAATGCACCATCGGTATATATTATACATTTTTTGGTTAAATATTCCAAATTGTTTGTGTGTTTGTTTTTGTCTTATTTGTGTTTTCTTGTGAATTAAAATTGTTGAATTCTATTGTAATCACATTTTTACTCTTTTTTTCTCGTTTTTTCTTGTGTTGTTGTTAAATATATATCTTATATAAATAACATCTTTTCATTGTATGTTTTAGTTTTTTTATAAATGTTTTTTTACTTCTTTGTATATTTCTTCATGAATATCTTCTATTGTTCTTATTTGTTCTTCTTTTACGCAATAAACCTCATACCAATTATAGATTTTTGCAACTTCACAAGCTGCATTATATGCATCTATTAAATGTTTTTCATCACTTTCATGAATGTCTTTTTGTTCATTATGTGTAAATTTATTTTCTCTATTTTTAATTAATTCTAGTGATTTTTCAACTGGCATATTTAAGAAAAATATATTAGTTGGAACAGGTAATCCGTATAAATTAAATTCAAAATCCCATAACCAATCTAAAAATTTTTTTCTTTCATTTTTATCATGTATCTTTCCAGCTTGATGTACCATATTAGCAGTAGTGTATCTGTCTGCAAGTATTATACCACCATTATCATAATATTGTTTATATTCTGTTTGAAATGTTGCATATCTGTCAACTGCATAAAATGTTGATGCAATATATGGACTTATTTTTTTTGCATCTTTTCCAAATTCTCCTGATAAATACATTTTTACTAAAGAAGAGCTTGGACTTTCATAATTTGGAAAACTGACTACTTTATAATCTATTCCATCTTTTGTTAGTCTTTCTTTTAATTTTTCAAATTGTGTTTGTTTTCCACTTCCATCTGTTCCATCAATTACAAATAATTTTCCCACTTTTAATTGTTCCCTTTCTTAATATATTTTTATTAACTTTAACTTGAAAAATTTATATTTTTTAATTTTCTAATAATTCGTGGGGACCAGCAAATTATAGAATGTTTGCAATTTTTATTTTAGATAAAAATTTGTTTTACAGTCTATTATGTAGCTGTGAATTAAAAAATTAAAAATAATAAATTTGCTGTTTAAAGTTTTATGAATATGTACTTACTTTACGCAAGTGATATGATGATTACCATACTAATATATAAAAATAGGCAAATACTTACTCCAATAATTCCTGTTATTAAGCCTGCTTTAGCTATTTTACTTCCTGTTTTGTGACAACTAATTGCTCCAAATATTATGGCTAATATTCCTGATGGTAAACTAATATAATAAAATATTGCTGTGCAAATTGATATTATTCCTAACACTAAACTACTTATTCCTAGTGCTGTTTTGTTTTTCTTTTCTTGCATTTTCCACTTTCCTTTCTTTTTAATTTTTATTTATTTATAATTTCATTTTAATTGTATATCTTCTTAATTGCTTTTGTTTATTTCAAGTTGTGATATTTCTTGTAAATCTTCTAATTTGTTTACTTTAATGTAGTCTTCTGATATTGTATATAAATTGTTTTCTATGTACAGACCTCTTAATAGCCTTGTTTCTAAATTATATCTATTTTTCTTTTGATTTTTGTTATGTGTAATTGTTCCTTTTAGTTTAAATCCATCTGTTAAGTTGATATTATAAACAAAATATCCTTCTGATATATAATCTTTTTTGTAATTTTTATAACTGTTTATCATGCTATTATAGTTATTACTATAACTTTCTGCATTAAAATCTTCTGTATAATTATTAACTGGTATTGCAATTATTTGTTTTTCTTTTGAAAATAGCAATGCTTTATGGTTTGTTAATATGCTTGATGTTGTTCTTCTATCTCCTATTATTGTGTCAGATATTTGAACTGGATTTTGCACATCTGTTACATCAAATAGTGCCATTTTCATTCCTGTTATTATTGCTGTTGTAGAAATTACTTTTCCACTTGAATTTCTATTTACTTTTTCTTCTGTTTGCATACCAATTCCTATGATATGGTTTTCATCATAAGGGTGTAAGTATGTACTATATCCTGGTATTTTTAACTCTCCTAATACATTTGGTGTTCTAGGATTACTTAGGTCTACTACAAATAGTGGGTCTATTGTTTTATATGTTACTAAATATGCCTTTTCTCCTAAAAACCTTGATGAATACATCTTTTCCCCTTTTGCTAAGTTTGTAGTTTCTCCTATTTTCTTCATTTCATCGTCTAAAATTATGATTTTTGAACCTTTATTGTTATCTTGTAATGCTACTCTTAAGTTATTTTTATATTCGTCTATTGAAAATTGATTAATGGTTTTTCCTTTTTCTAATGCTTTATTTGCAAATTTTATATTCCCATCTTCTAATAAGTTGAATTTATAAATTTCTGTATAATAGCCATTTTCTTCTGAGTTGTATTCATAATCTAATATTCCTAATAATCCTTTTAATCCAAATATGTCAGTTATTTTAGGGCTTTTAGTTTTGTATTTTTCATTTATTAGATATATGTTATTTTCTGAAACATAACAATTGCTAATGTTCATTAGGTATGAATTTACATTTACTTTGCTTTCTGTATTGTTTAAATCGAAATTTGATAGAATAGTTTGATATTTGGTATTTATGTCTTTTATTTTGTTTATGTTTTTTGTTCCTTTGTCTATTTGTTGTTCATCTTCATAGTAATATGTTACAATTTTGTCTTTTTCTTTTTTTAATGTTCCACAAGATATTACATATAATTTTCCATCTATACATCTTGATGTGTAATATGGTTGCTCTAACTCATAATTTTTTATTTTTTTTGGTTTTTCTGGTGTTGTTACATCATATATTGCTACATATGTTGCATTTTTGTTGTTATTATAGTAATCTTTTGATTCTTGATATATTACTGCTAATTTGTGATTATATAAAATTAAATCTTCTGGTACTTTATTGCTATTTTCTGAGATTTTTGCTATTATTTTTATTTCTTCTGGTTTTTTTACATCTGTTATAATAACTTGGTTTTCTGATAATGAATAAATATAGTCTCCATCTGTTTTTGTTACATCTGCTTCATCAACATTTTCTACTTGTATGTTTGTTGTTGAATATTCTTTTGTGCTTTCTTCTAGTACTTTTGCTGTATCTGTTGTTGCTGCATTTGAAAAATTATTTGGCATTGTTTTTAAGTCACTTTCAATTGACATTGATGAATCATAATTTGTTACATAATATTTGGGTGTATTTCTTAATAGGCTAAATGGTAATTTTAGCATTGTACTAAGTTTTGTTTCTTCTGATGTTCCTTTATCATAAATTTTTTCTAGTTCTTTTATTGATGAAATTTGTGTTATTTCGTCTTGTTCCTTTTTGTTTGATATTACTAATGTAATTGTTATTATTGCAAGTATTGTAATTGGTATGATGATTTTTAAGGCTTTTTTCATTTTTAATCATTCCTTTCATTAAATGATTTACTCTTTTAAATTTAGTCTGTTACAATATAGTTATCCTATAATTTTTTAAAAGTATTACTACTTATTATTTCTTAAGAAAATCTCGTTTGACAAAAATAAAAAATCTGTGTATAATATAGATAGAAAATGAGATTTACAGACAATGTGGCTACCACATATTATTGTAATAACAACACATTACTCCGTCAAAAGCAAATGTGTTGTTTTATTTATTCCTTATTAATCCAAATTATGTATATAATCGTCAATAAGGCTACGTTTACAGTTAGGGAAAATCCCAAAGTATATATTAAAAATAATATAAATCCCATAAACACCACCTCACTCTCTCATAGCCAAAGCTATGTAGTAAAGTGGCAACACACATTGCTTGTCCCATTTCCTATATCTAATACTATATATTATTTAAATATAGAATGCAAGCAAACAATGTGAATTTATACAATTATTTGTAATTTTATAAGTAAAAAACAATAACTAAAGAAATCATCTATTCCTTTTATTTAAATGGCAATATATACAAAGTTAATGAAATATATTAATCTTCTAGCATTTTATATGTATATTGTAATAGTTTAGTTCTCTTTCAAAATTCACTACTTTATTTAAAATTTAATATATTAAATTTTAACTTGTATCAAGAAACCTTATTAATCAACTCCTTGCAATATCATTTAGCAGTCTCATTTGATATTGCTAAAATGATATCATAAATATACATATTTATTAAATAAGATTTCATAATATTTTTTGACATTCTCATAAAAGTTTTTTATACATATAAAATCATTTTTTGATTTTTCAAGTGATGAAACCCTTGAAAATACTGCATTCTTATTTCAACATCAAATATATAAAAAACCGAGAAAACATTGATATTTCAACGTTTTCTCGATTTTTCTTTGGAGGCGACAGTCTACACGACTAACCTCAAACCTATTCCTACAACTAGCTTTCAAAATTTATTATCCACTTTTTATAACAATTTTATAACATTTGATTTAATTTTATATACCATAGTGTAACACACTATAACACACCTTTTAAAATCATATTTGACATTTATTAAAATTCTGTGTATAATAGAGATAGAAAATAAGAACGTACAGAAATGTGCGTTACCAAATATCATTGATATACACCACATTGCCGACCAAAGCAAAATGTGGTGTATTTTTATTGTTCCCTATTAGATAGCATTATGTATATAACACTTAATAAGGCAACGTTTATAGTTATTGAAATCATAAATCCTATTATTAAGAACGCTAAAAAATCTAACATATAAACACCACCTCCAATCTCCCAACAAAAGTTGAGGAATTAAAGGTAACACTCACATCTACTTTTCTTATTTTCTATTAACATTTACTATATACTATATTTTTATAAAATACAAGCGAACAAACTAAATAATTTAATCTCAATTTATTCTATTTAGCTTGCTATTTTACATTCTTTAAATTTTATTATATAATGTGATATAAAAAGGTGATTAATAATGGAAAGTTTAATAAGTGGTGATGTATTAGAACCAATTAGTGATTTAGGAATTGTATTACTAGATAAAATAGAAAAAGCAACTGGATGGATTTTTTTCTACTACAACAGCTAAAAAAGAAGGATATAAAAATATAATTGAAGAAATATCTAAAAGAGATGATATAAATCCAATAGATAGAGCAGTCATAATAAGTAATTTTAGAAAGATAAAAAGAGAACATAAAAATAAAACTCAAATAGTTGATAAAGCTATCTTATTGTTAGAAAAAGGAGATAACCCTGAAAAATTAGATAATGATTGGGTATTAAGATTTTTTGAATTTTGTAAGAATGTAAGTAATGAAGATTTACAATATGTATGGGCTAAAATATTGGCTAATGAGTGTAAAGAAAATTCTAATAATTCATTTAAACTTTTAAATACAATATCTGAAATTTCAAATAATGAAATTAATCTGATAAGAAAGATATTAAAAGAATGTAATTATGGCATAAGAAATTTTGAAGCTATAGGTATTATTTGTATAAAAAATGAATATTTAGAAGACATAGATATAAAATATGATGAAATTATAAAGCTTGAAGACTTTGGGATAATGAAAAGAGAAATTACTACATTGCAAGATGAAATTTCATTTGACTTAGAAAATGAAATAATAAAGTTTATTAGAAAGCCAAAAAAGAAAGGCCATTTAAATCTTATTAAATATGCTAATTTTTATAGATTTACTCATATAGGTATGGAGATAATAGAACTAATAAATGAAGAAATAAGTGGAAACCAATTTAAAAAATTAGAGAAAGCTTTTGACTATGAATACAATGTAATGTTAGAAAAGAAATAATTTTATAACATTTTTTAACATATTCGATTTGTTTTTTATAACAATTTTATAACATCTAGTTTGAACCTTTAAAACTAATGTGATAATAATGTGATAAATATAAAAACAGTATTCATTTCAAAACCTTGAAATATGCTGTTTTTGCTTGTTTGGTTTTTCTTTGGAGGCGAGTGTGGGAGTCGGACCCACCATCAGAGTTTTGCAGACTCGTGCCTTACCGCTTGGCTAACTCGCCAAATACTACTACCATAGCAGTTTTTGGAGCAGGTAACGAGAATCGAACTCGTAACTAAACCTTGGCAAGGTTTCATTTTACCACTAAACTATACCTGCACTTTTATAAAATTTTCAAAGATTGACTTTCGCCTTGCCAAGGCTACGTTTTTCTTCTACTAATTCCATTGTATTCATGATTAAGCTGTTTTATTCCTAATGCATTCATAATAATAACAAATTTATGAACAATTGTCAAGGAAACAACTATTTAACTTTTATTTTTTAATTAAACAGTTGTAACCTTTCTCAAAAAATTCATTTTGGGCACTTCAGTGCCTGTCCCAATTATGCCCAAATGTGTTTTAGTTATTTCTTTTTGGTTCTTTTTTTAGCTGTCTTAGTTGTTTTGGATGTTTTTGTTGTTTTTCTTGGCTTTTTGGTTGTTTCTTTTTTTATTTCTTCTGCTTCTTCTGGATTCCACTTTTCTCCTTTTTTTGGCTTGTTCCATGAGATGTAGTCACATGATGCTGGGTTGTTTTCACATATGTAGTAATTTCTTTTTCTTTTTGTTTTTCTTACTTGTACTGTTGCTCCACATTTTGGACATGGTACGTCTATTGTTTCTATTATTGGTTTTGCGTTTTTACATTCAGGATATCCTGGACATGCTAAAAATTTGCCATATCTTCCAAATTTGTATACCATCATTCTTCCGCATTTTTCGCATTGTACGTCTGATACTTCGTCTACTAATTCTACGTGTTCTAGTTCTTTTTCTACTTTTTCTATTTCTTTTTCAAATGGCCCATAGAATTCTCTTATCATTTTTTTCCATTGTTCTTTTCCATTTGCTATTTCATCAAATTCGTTTTCTATTTTTGCTGTGAATTCTACATTTATTACGTCTGTGAAGTTTTCTGTTAATAGTTTGTTTACAATTCTTCCAAGCTCTGTTGGATGTAATTGTTTTTGTACTTTTTCTATATATCTTCTTTCTAGTATTGTTGTGATAGTTGGCGAGTATGTACTTGGTCTACCTATTTCTTTTTCTTCTAATGCTTTTACTAAGCTTGCTTCTGTGTATCTTGGTGGTGGTTCTGTAAAGCTTTGTTTTGGATTTAGTTTTTTTAGTAATAACTCTTGTTTTTCTTTTAGGTCTGGTAACATTCCTTGCATTTCTTGCTCTTGTGCATCTGTCCCCTCTACATATAAAGTCATAAATCCTTGAAAACGTATGGTTTGTCCGTTTGCTTTAAATGTATAATTGTTTGCATCTATTGAAACTGCCATCGTGTCATATATTGCTGCTGACATTTGACTTGCCATAAAACGATTGTATATTAGTTTGTATAGTTTGTATTGATCTTTGCTTAAATAGTCTTTTATGCTTTCTGGTTCTAAGTCTGCATAAGTAGGTCTTATACCCTCATGTGCATCTTGTGCATCTTTATTGGTTTTGTAATATCTATTTTCATAGTATTTTTCACCATAGGTTGCTACTATATGGCTTTTTGCTGCTGCTCTTGCTTCTTCTGATATTCTTGTTGAGTCTGTTCTCATGTATGTTATTAAACCAACTGTGCCTTTTTCTGGCATTTTGACTCCTTCATATAGACCTTGTGCTATTGACATTGTTTTCTTTAGTGTAAATCCTAGTTTTCTTGATGCTTCTTGTTGCATTGTACTTGTTGTAAATGGTGGAGCAGGATTTCTTTTCTTTTCTCCTCTTTTTACTTCTTGTACTATATATTTGGCTTGTTTTAAGTCTTTTAAAATTTTATTCATTTCTTCCTCAGAGTGAACTTCTAGCTTTTTTCCGTCTTTTCCATGAAATCTTGATTCAAATTCTTTTTTGCTGTCTTTGTCTTGTAGATTTGCATATAAATTCCAGTATTCTTCTGGTTTGAAGTTTTCTATTTCTTCTTCTCTGTCTACTATTAATTTTACTGCTACTGATTGTACTCTTCCAGCTGATAGACCTCTTCTTACTTTTTTCCATAATACTGGACTCATTTTGTAACCTACTATTCTATCTAATACACGCCTTGCTTGTTGTGCATCTACTAAGTTGATGTCAATGTCTCTTGGTTCTTTTATTGCTTTTTGTACAGCATTTTTTGTTATTTCGTTAAATGTTACTCTTGTTATCTTATTTTTTTCCTCGTCTAATAAAGTGGCTAAATGCCATGCTATTGCTTCCCCCTCACGGTCAGGGTCAGTTGCGATATATATTTTTTTTGCTTGTTTAGCATCTTTTTTTAGGCTTTTTATTAAATCTCCTTTTCCTCTAATGTTGATGTATTCTGGTTCAAAGTCATGTTCTATATCTATTCCCATTTTTGATTTTGGTAAGTCTCTGATGTGTCCCATAGATGCTACTACTTTTGTGCTTCCACCTAAGAATTTTTTTATGGTATTAGCTTTTGCTGGTGATTCCACTATTACTAATTTATCTGCCATGTAATCCTCCTTATTTTTGCTTCTTCTTAGTATTCTAGCTTACTTTTCTACATTTTGCAAGCTTTTTTATGCAAATTTCACATTAAAGTCACTTAATACATCTTCTACTGCTACTGGTGTAACTTCACTTTCCTTTAATATTTTTAGTAATTTTTCTATTTTTGTTTCGTCATTTGTTAGGTATTGTATCTTTTTATTTTCTATTCTTATACTTTCTTTTTTATATTCCGTTTTTACAATATAAATTCCAAATTTTGCTTTTTGTTGTTTTTCTGCTTCTTTATTTGTAATTTTATAGTATGCTAGTTGAATGGGATAATGTATGCCAACCTCTTTTAATAATTTTGGATTCATAAATGTGCTACTGAAAAACGTTTTCATTTATTTTTCTCCTTTGTAAAAATTTTCCATCGTTTATGATACTACGTTTTATATCGCTTTTCAAGCACTTTTCACCGCAATTTTCGCTATAATATCTTCTCTTTTTACAATATTTTCCATTTTAATTGCGGATTCATGTTTTTATGACTTCGATTTGAATGTTTTGTATGTATGGTTTGACTTTTTATATAAATTTGCTTTAGTAAATTTGTGTATAATGTATTGAGGTTATAGGAAAACCTAATTTTTTCCTATAACCTCAAGATGGAGTTTTGCTATTAAAACTCTCTTTATTGTTGTTTCTTTAGTTGACAATATAATTCTGTAATTGTTGCTGCATTGTATGGATTGACATATAATATTCCTAATAATCCAAAAGTTAAAACTGATAAGAAGTACCATCCAAAAAAAGAGATGTCTAAAATAAATGTTTTCCATTTGTTTCCTTTCATCATTTGCTTAGAAAGTGCAAATGCTTCTTTTCTTGTGATTTTTGGGTTTTCTGCTAATATATATGGTATCATTCTGTATTCATATGTTTTTATAACTCCACCTATTATAGTTAAATACCAAAGTGCATTATATATATTCCTTAGAAGCATTATACTTGCTATGTTCCACCAATGTTCTTTTTTAAATATTATTCCTATTACATTTATTTTAGTTCCACTTTCATTTCTTGCTTGTATGAAATATTTTCTGCCACCTACAATTAATGGATCTGCTATTAATATTGTAAAAGCAAAAGAAATTATAGCTCCAATACAAAGTAAAATTCCTAATTTTGTTTCATTTAGTTCAAATAGATTTATGGCATCCCACACTTTAAAAATGTATTTTTGAGATTTTGTAACGCTGTTTAAATTTGCTTCAATAGCTTCAAGTGCTTTTATTTGTGTCTCATTTAAAGTTTGTTTTATATTTTCTTCACTTAAAATTAATTCTGCTTCTCTTATGTCTTGTATTTGTGTTTTGCTTTTTTCTTTGTATAGTATATAATTAGGATTTATAGAGTCTTCTGATTGCCATACACCAATAATAGATGTTCCAAATTCGCCTGTTAGTAAGGCTAATAAGAAACATACTACAATTGCTGTCCAATAGTTTTTATATACTACTTTTTTTGCATTATCTTTTAGTTCTTTTCTATTCCACATAGATTTCTCCTATTATTTAAAAAATATATTTAATATATTGTTTTGATACATTACTTTTCCTAAAGATGATTTATCTAAACTTTCATTTGCTATGTTATTAGGATTAATTTGTCCTGGTATTGATAAAATTAAAAGCATTACATATATAATAAAAATTCCTCTTAAAATTCCATATATCATTCCACCTGTTTTGTTTAGTTGGTCAATAATTGGAAGTTTTGCAATAGCATCTGCAATAACTGTTACAAATTTCAAAACTATTTGTACTACTACAAATAATACAATCATTGTACTTCCTCTTACTATATTTATTGATAAATTTTTTGCTGTTTGTGGTAACATACCATTTTTTGCTGTTTCTAGTATTTCGTTTGCTTCTTCATTTTTACTTCCATTTTCTTGTATCATTTCATTCGCTTTTTCATAAATTGATTTTTCGATAGTTTCATCAATTTGTGTGTTATTTATTACAAAATTAGAAATCGGTTGATATAATACAAATGTTATTACTATTGAAATTACAAATGCACATAAACCTATTGCTAGTTTTACTAATCCCTTTTTGTATGCTAAAAAAGTTGATAGTAATACAATTCCTATAATTATTAAATCTACTATTATTCCCATTTTAATATCATCCTTTCTTTAATTGTAATTATTTTTCAACTCTATAAATTTATTATTTCAACCCTATCTTTATATATTATTCCTGCGATGTTGTTTGACATTACAATATTTGTAATTTCTTGGTTTGCAATGTAACGTTTTACTAGCCAACCATCTGTATTTATAAATTCTATTTCTGTTCCTAAGTTTAAAGCGATTATATTTCCATATGTATAAAGTTCTTTTGTTACTGCATTTACTGTATATTCTTTTGTTGTCTTATTGTCTGTTTGTATAATGCTAACTACTGAATCTGCTGTAAATAGTCCAGATGATTTTTCTTCGACTAATACAATATTGTCTGTTAGTTCTATTGATTGACAAATTACTTTTTTATTAGCATTTTCTGTTAGAACTGTATGCTCCTTACCATTTATAGAATGAATTGTGTCAGTGTACATACAAATTAATTTTCCTTTGTCTTGATATTGAATGTTTGTTATTAATTTACCTGCTTCACTTTGAAATGTGTTGTCTAAGGAATTTGTTGCATCTGAGCTTGATGCTTTGTCAATTGAAATTGTTCTTATGCTAGATTGTATTATTGTTCCTGATGTGTCTACTTCTGCAATAGCCATATACTTATTGTCATTTGATATTGCTACATCTGTTGTTCTTGTTGATGAAAGATATGTTTTGAATTTTGATTTCCCTTTTCCTTCTGGGCTATACATTACTACTACTGTTTTGTTGATATTGTCTGTTACAACTGCTGCTACATACCCATTTTTATTTACATGTACTTGTAGAATATTACCCTCTACTTCTGTTTCCCAAACTATCTGTTTGTCTTCTATTAAATATAATTTTTTACCATTTTTTTCTGCCATTACTAAAAATCGGTTAGCAGAGTCATATATTGGATTAGATACTTGTACTTCTAAGTTTGTTTCTTCGTTTCCTAAGTTATTATATATAATAAAGTTATTTTTATTTAGAATTCCTATGTATTTGTTAAATGCATATATATTAGTACTTTTATTTTCTTTTAGTTCTATATAATTTGCATTGTCTTGCCTTATTTCTTTTCTAAATATGTTTTTATCTACCCATTCTCTTACTGTGTTATTAGCAAAATATATTATTGATATTGTGATTAATATGATTGTTATTGTTGTTACTGTTATTATTGTTAGTATTTTCTTTTTGTCTAGTTTTTTTTCTTTTATTTCTTTCCAATAGTCTTTCATGGTTTTTCTCCATTTCTTATATATATTAAAATTGTGGTTATTTTTATACTTTTCTTTATTGTTTTTTGTTACTTATGTTATATCAGTTTTTTATGTTTTTTTCAAGGCTTTAGGGAATTTATTTTTTGATTTTTAGTTCAATTTTTATCTATTTTTTTGCTAACTACAATTTTTTCTAAAATAGGAGATATAAAAATATTTGCATTCAAAAGGTAATTATGTTTTATTTCACTTTAAAATTGTTATTGCCTGCAAGCTTCAAAATCTGTACTAATCCTAAGTATCCAAAAATAGGATACAACATACTAACTAAATTAGAAAAACCAATTTTAGAAACTAGTATAGATGTTATACACATAATTATCCCAACTTGTGTATAACTTTTTTTGTCTTTACATATATTTTGTAAAAAACTTGTTCCTAATGAAATTGATGTCGTAAATATTGAACCTAATATTATAAATCCATATCCATATTTTAATATTTTAAAACTATTAGAAACCACATAGACTGCTGGCATTTCTAGCTTTGTTATATCAACATCAACTTTTACTAATAATAGAAAAATTATTAATGATAATATGCAAATAATAAGGCTACTAATTGTTGTTATTTTTAAAATCTGTTTTCTATCTTTTAAATAATTTTTTAAAGTTATTAGTACTGGAATTAGTAAAATGCTATTATAACTACTATATAAAATGCTACTTAAAATGAAACTTGATTGGTTTGCTTTTACAATGTAATCTTTTATATTTATAAAATTAATGCTTTGTAAGTTTATAATCCCTACAATGACTAAAAATCCTATTAAAATAGGAACTAATAATTCATTTGCTTTTACAACACCTTTTACACTTGTCATAAAAATAATAAAACTTGCTAATGCTAAAATCGAGCTTCCTATAAGACTATTAATACCTAATTCTTGTTCAAAATATGCTCCAAAACCTGCTATCATAATGAAAAATGTAATTAGAATAAAAATATTTATAATAGTATTAATAATTGGTTTTAGTTTCTCACTTTTAGGAATTAATATATTTAAAAATTCTTTATAGTTTTTTACCCCATATTTGTTTACTATTTTTAGCGTTTTGAAAATTGTAAATCCCATAATTAAGCTAGAAATAAGTATTCCTATTAGCCCTTCTATTCCATAAGCAAAAAAGAACAAATACATTTCTTGACCAGAGGCAAAACCTGCACCAATCATAGTTCCTATAATTACAAAAACAACTTTAAAAATATTTGACATAGTGCTCCTATCTTTTTAGGATTTGGCGACGGCCCCATAATCCTATTTTAAAAAACCATACTCTTTCTAGTGTATGGTTTTTTTTGTTTTTTATTCATTTTGCCATTATTATTTAGACTTAAATCTGATTAAAAAATATCTTATTTTTTTCTTCTTCTTATTTGCCATATAATAATTCCTGCTATTATTATAATTATTGGTAATGTAAATATTATTGTCATTATTATTGTGTTTTGTTGTTCTGTAACTGTATATTTTACTGTCTCATAGTCTTTTCTAATTGTTATTGTGTTTTCTCTTTCTGTTAGGTATGCAATAGAGTTTAAAATTAGGTCTTTGTTGTTATATAGATTTACTGTTGACATTGCATAACCATTTATTTGTACCTGCATATCCATGGCAAATAGTTCGTTTCCAAAGATTATTAATTTTGATTTTTTGTTTTCTTCTATTGTTTTTGTTGCTATTGCTGCTATTGTTATAGTTTCTTCTTGCCCATCTTCTTGTGTTCTAGTTGGTGAGTTTTGTTCTAGGTTTGTTCTTACATAGGCTTTTTCACTTGTAGTTGCTAGAATTTCGTTTTCTACTCCTAATTCTTGTAATTTGTCTTGTTTGAATGTAATTTTGGCTGCATCTACTAAGCATAGATTCATTGTCATATTTAGTTTGTTTGTTAAGCTATTGTCTCCTGTTTGTTCTATAATAAAGTCTGGATAACCAGCTACCATATGGTTACTGTCTCCTTCAAAGATTACTCCTTTTTCTATGGTTATTCCATATTCGTCTAATACTTTTTGGAAGTTGCTTAAATCAACATTTGCAATGTTTGGTCCACACATTAATAGTAATTTTCCACCATTTTTTATATATTCTATAATTCTATCTTTTTCTTGTTCTGTTATATCTTCTTTTAGTGTAGGAATTATTAAACAGTTACAGTCTGCTGGTATTTCTCCTTTTGCTAATATGTCTATTGATTCTATTTCATTTGCTTCTTTTTTTATTGATTCCATTATTGTTGAAAAATATTGTATGTTATACATTGTGTGATTGCTCATAAAATATATTTTAGGCTTTTCGCCAGTTGTTACATCCATTATGGCATTTGTAATTGCTTCTTCCGTGACATCTATTTGCTTTCCTGTTGAATAGTCATATGTGAATAGGTCAACGTCTGATAAAGTTTTTTCATTTTCTCCAGATTTTATTATAATTAAACTGTCTGTTGGATTTAATGAATATTTTTGCATTATATCTGCTCTTGCAGATAGGTCGTCTATTTTATCTATTTTTATGTGATTGTTCATTTCTATGTATCTTTCTACAAAGTTGATTATTGATATATAGTTGCTATAATTTATTAATGTTATGTTTATGTCTTTTTCAATATTTCCTACTTTATCTTTTGTTTCTTGTGATAAAGAATATATTTTGTTTTCTGTGCAATCTATTTCTGGTAATACAACATTTTGTAATAATATGTTTATTCCTATATAAATGGCTATTACGATTGCTACTAATATAATTGTTTTTGTTCCATCTATTAACCATCTTTTCTTTAATGTGTTACCTATTTTTTGAAAGATTTTTTTGTTATCCCCTTTTTTCTTTTCTTTTGAGGAATTGTTTGTTTTTTCTGCTTTTTTATTTTTCACTTTTAATATCATTCCTTTCTTTTAGCTTAATTCTGTTTAGAATTTACACTTTTATTTTACTAATTTTCTTCTTTGCATAACAATTATTGTTAAGCCAATAAATAACATACTAAATAGTATTAAACTAATCATGTTTTCAAGCGAAATTACTCCTTGTGCAAAACTTGTGTAGAAATTTATTAATGCAAATCCTGAAAATATGCTACTTATGTCTGTTACAAATAGAGAAATAATTAAAAATGCTACTGTAATAATTCCTGCTATTATTTGGTTTTCTGTTAAACTAGAAGCAAACATTCCTACTGATAGAGATGCAATACTAATTAATATAAATCCTAACATTGCTGTTAGTACTTGAGTTATGCTTGGTTCTCCAAAAAATCTTACTATAAAGTAAAACAAAAATGATACTAATAGTGTGATTATGATAACACATAAGGCTGCCATTAATTTTCCAATTACAACTTGAAACATACTAGTTGGTGATGTTAAAAGTAATTGTTCAGTACCATTTTTTCTTTCTTCTGCAAACATTCTCATGGTTAGTATTGGTACTATTATTATTAGTCCATATAATGCTGTATAGTAATATAATGCTCCTAAGTCAACACTTCCAGATGATAATACTGTTAAGTAAAAAAATACACTAAAACATAATAAGAAAATTCCTATTACTACATATCCAATTGGGGATAAAAAATAACTTTTTAATTCTTTTTTTAAAATTGCTTTCATTTTATTAATATTCCTTTCTTAAATCTACAAATTTGAAATTTATGAAATGTATTTATTCTACATTGATTAATTTTTAAATAAAATTTGCCTCTGCACAACACCAAATTTGTAATTATCTTTTAACCTTTTTCTCCTCCTTCGATTAATTTCATAAAGGCATCTTCTAGTGTTGTGTCTGCTTTTTTCATTTCGAAAATTGTAATATTTTCTTTTGCAAGTTCTGCAAATATTGTTTTTCTTAGGTCTATGTCTCCTTTTGCTTCTATTATATATTGTTTTGTTCCGTCTTCATTTTCTTGGGCTAATTCTATTTTTTGTATGTCTTTGATTTTTTCTTGTATTGTTTTCATTTTGTTTTGTGGATCTTCAACTGTTACATATATACTATTGTTGCTTGTTACTTTGTTCTCTAAGTTTTCTGGTGTGTCTATTGCTATAATTTTACCCTTATTTATAATTACAACTTTATTGCATATTTGGCTTACTTCTGATAAGATATGTGAACTTAATATTACTGTATGTGTTTTTCCAAGTTCTTTTATTAGGCTTCTTATTTCTGTTATTTGTTTTGGGTCTAGTCCTACTGTTGGCTCGTCTAAAATTAATATTTTAGGGTCTCCTACTAAGGCTCCTGCCATACTAACTCTTTGTTTGTATCCTCTAGAAAGGTTTCTAATTAATTTTTTTTCTACTTCTTTTAGCCCTGTTTGTTCTATTATTTTTTGGATTTTTTCTTTTCTTGTTTTTCTATCTACTTTTTTTATTTCTGCCATGTATGTTACAAATTCTTTTACTGTTAAGTCTGTGTATAGTGGTACTCCTTCTGGCATATACCCAATTTCTTTTTTTGCTTTTTTGGGCTTTTTTAACATATCATAACCGGTCTACTATGATATTTCCGTGATGTTTGCTCGATAAATCCTGTTATCATATTCATTGTTGTACTTTTTCCAGCACCGTTTGGTCCAAGTAGCCCTACGATTTCTCCATCACCTATTGTGAAAGTGATATCATTTACTGCTACCGCTTTTCCATACTTTTTTGTAACGTTTTTTACTTCTATCACAAAAAATTCCTCCTTTATTTTTTCTAATGTCCTATTGGTTTGCTTTTTTGGACATTTTTATGCTATTGGTTGCTTTTCATCTAGCAACATTTCCCTTTTAATCTTTACTATGTTATCATTTTATTTTTTTAATGTAAAGTACTTCACAAAAAATTTACAATTGGTTAAATTTAAAATTTTTCTTGGAATATTTGCTTGACAGCTTATGTTTTTTGTGGTATTATTGTTGTTGTATTCTAAATGGGTCAGTAGCTCAGTTGGATAGAGCACAGGCCTTCTAAGCCTGGGGTCCGGGGTTCGAATCCCTGCTGGCTCACCACGATATTATTATCCAAACCTTTTAAAAAGGGAATAAGCACAAAACATCTCAATTTACAGTTACTGTACTTTGAGATGTTTTTGTTTACAATTTTATCTCTATATATATTAATTTATCTTTTAATATTTTTCTATTTTTTTAGAATATCTACCAATTCTTCATCAACATCTTTAATTTCACGATTTATTGCATTAAAAATAAACAGTCCATCTTTTTCAAGTATATCATATACTTTTTTCAGAACTTTTACTGCATCACCTTTAGTAAAATGAACAAAAACTCTCCAACAAAAAACGGCTGAATACTTTTCATCAAACTCATTTTCTAAAACATTAAATTTAATTGTCTTTATACCTTTAGATTTTATCGAATTAATAAAATCTTCTGCTATATCACTTGCTGTTATCTCATATCCTAATTCTTCAATATATTTTGCATTTGTTTGCTATTCAATAATATTATTGAATATAAGTTGACTTTTTTATTTTTTTTCAGTATAATAATTATAGAAGATGAACGACCACAGTAATGTGGCGTGTCGCTAAATATTGTTTAAAAAATTTTTAAATACATCTCTAACGACCAAGCAGAGATGTGTTTTTTTCGTTGTCTAATTTTCTTATTGTAACAAAAAGTGCCACAAATAAGGCAACAGCGACAACAGTTACCATTGCAAGTTCTATAAATAGTATGTATATAAAAGCCAAATAAACTTGTTCAAATAACATATGCATCGCCCCCTTTCATCAAGAAAGCGACACTCCACACTCTGTTTTGCTCATCTTCTAGTAAAATTATACAATAGTCATACATCGAAGTCAATCTAATTTACGAAAATTTGTTTTTATAATTATAATATGACCATATTTTGATAATTTGATCTTTCCTATACAATAAGCTCTATCTAATATATTTTCAATTTATTATCTTCTTTTTTCATTTCACTGCGATATACGAGCAATTTAGTATTTATATCTGTAAATTAATAAAATTTAACTGTCAGTGAATAAATATTGGTTTTTGCAAGTTTTCCTAAAATATTAGTAGTTCCTATATATAAATCATTTCTTAGATTATCAATATTTATCGTATAAGAAGTAACATCATAATAAGTAGCATTTCCCCATGGTTGACTAACTTCAGCATACATTTCAGGCCAAGAAGATATAGAAGATGGATTAGTTGATGAAGCAAAAAATACTGGGCAGCTGTTTTTCTTATATCCATTCCAGTCACTACCAAAAGTCACATTAATTGTACAATTACGAGATAGTACAGGAACTTTCCAAAATACAGATGTGTGATTTGTTTTTGAGTCACCATATAATCCTATCTGAAGAAATTGAGATGAATACGTGTTATCTGCTTCAGGATATCGATTGTATTGATAAGTGATACTATCAGAAAGTATAGGTGCCCCTAAAGGTGTCTGATTAGCAGAAACATATGTTAGTGTTTTAGATTCAACTAATACTGATGAATACGATATTGTTTCCCTCTTGTTCCCTGCCTTGTCTACTGACAGAACATGCAAATAATAGGTTCCTGATGTTGGACAATCTAATGTCAATGTATCGTTTGTTTCTGTTTTAAAACTGCCTGTATATTTGAATAAGTCTGCATCTGTTATGCCAAGTGCTGTACTTTCTATGGTAAATGCATATTTACAGTTTTT
Organism: uncultured Clostridium sp.; assembly: GCA_948468045.1. Taxonomy (GTDB): domain Bacteria; phylum Bacillota; class Clostridia; order TANB77; family CAG-508; genus CAG-269. The sequence continues at coordinate 45,933 of CAOKGO010000001.1, forward strand.
TATATCAATTCCACTTAAAGTATCACTTTGTGAAACCGTCGCTGTAACTGTTTCTCCTAGTGTTGCAGATGTTGTATTAAAGCTAATTGTTGCTTCATTTGGCTCTTCTTTATCGATATTTCCTACATTTCCTGTTGCTTCACATACTACTTCATACAACTCATTTAGTAATTTTGCATAGATTGCTCCATTTTCTTCCATAGTTATTTCTTTTCCGATATTTATTCCAACTTACACCATCTCTTGAATATTGTATTTCATAGGCTTCTGACACGTTACTTGAAGCTTTTATACTAACTGCTACATTCCCATTTGTCCATGTTTCGTTTGCTGGAGATGGGTTATAGGTAAAAATAATATTACTTTCTTCTAACTTTGGATTTTCACTTTCTCCTTGTTTTCCTACATATTTCACTTCATTTTCTGTTATTTTATAACCATATCCTTCTTTTGTTATCACAATAATGGTTTCATCGTTTCTTCGATTAACTTGGGAACCATCAAATTCTTGGTTTTTGGGAATTTCTTCTTCAAATTTATCTAAATAGGTTTTTGTACTCCAATTATTAATAACCTTATTTGGTTTTAACCCATTTCCTATGATTTTTAAAATCTCTTCATAATTTTTCTTTTTGGTTTCTTCTCCTGCTGTATTTGCTTTATTTAAAATCCCATTATCTCCTGTTAATGTCACAATTGAGATTCCTGCTAAGATTAATAATATAATAATTGTTATTACTAATGATATTAATGTTATACCCTTGTTTGCTTTTTTTATTTCTCTTATATTTTTCATCAACTAAATCCTCCCATATTTCTTTTGTTCTAATATAAAATTTTTATTATTATTTACTTCTTTTAAAATTAGTATACATTGCTTTTCAATTTGTTGTATTATATGAAATCAACTACATTTCACTTATACTTAAATAAGAGTTTTATTTCAATTTAAATTGTTATACTATTTTCAAAATAGTTTTAATAATTTCTTTGATTATTTTATCAATAATTATTTTTGTTGTCAACGAGTTTGCATAATCACTTATTACCCGACAGTTTTGCTTAAATTGACATTTCAACTCACAATTTAAGACACACTTTTAGAACTAGATTTATTGAATCTGAAATAGCTCCTGTTTTGGCTATCTTATATATCAATATAATTGGTATCTGTACAGAAAGGTTTATTTTTATTGCCTATGAATTTTCTTTGAAACTAAAAAACAAAAGACATTACCAATTACTTACTGATAATATCTTTTATATCTTTCATTATTTAACGCTTTAAATAATTCTTGCTTTTGAGTTAGATATCGCTTCTATCCACTTTTATATAAAAATCAAGCAAATACTAATGCTTTTTTAGGACAAAAATTAGAACATTTTCCACATTTTATACATTTTTGATAGTCTATTTTTGGTGCTTCGAATTCTTTTTGTGTTAATGCTCCTACTGGACATACATTTATAGCAGGACATTTGTGATTTTGTGGACATTTTTGTATTATTATTTTTAATTTCTTTTCCATTTACTCCTCCTTAACTAAAGAGGCATGATTAAAAAATTGTAACCTTTTAGATTGCTCTTCATGCCTAGTCTTTGTTTGTCTTTCAAATTTGCTTTAGCAAATTTTTGTAGAATGTGTTTTTATTGTATATTTTATAATATTCTCTTAGTTAATAGTATAGCACATTTTTTGATGATTTCAATAAATTATATTTTAGTTATAATTTTCTTTATTAATCAATATATTATAACTTTTATATAATATATTGATTTTAAAAACTGAAGCTTAAAATTATTAAGGTTTTTGTTGAATTTATGATGTGAATTTGTTCCACCATTTTTTCTCTTTTAATATTGCATTTACTAGTTTGAATATTGCAAAACCAATTATGCCACCTAAAATGTTTGTTATAATATCATCAATATCAGAGAAACGTCCTATAAAATACTGCAAAAATTCAACACTAAATGTCATGTAAAATGATATTAATACTGTTTTGTATAATTTCCTTTTGTTTTTGAATACTGCTGGTATGAAAAATCCTAATGGAATAAATAATATTATATTTGGTACTTTTTCAACCATAATTTGGTCAAAAATGTCATTTGTTGTTTCTATCCAATTAAATGGTTTTAGGTTTAAAATATGTTGTTCTGGATTAAATGTAATTGGCATATATAAAATAGTTGCAAATATAATTAGAAATATTGAACATATTAGGCCAATATAGCTTAATTGCCTAATTACACTTTTACCTTTTTTCTTTAAATATAATAATATAGGTATGTATAAAATACTTATAATTAAAATAAATATTAGTGCTAATCTAATATATGATTCTATTCTATGCAAAATAATACCTCCTTATAAGTATAGCTTGATTTTTTAGTCGATTTTTAGCTTTTACTTATTTTTAATTTTACCATATTTTATAAATTGAATAAATACATTTAAGGAAATATTAATTTTATTGATAGATAAGTGTTATTTACTTTTTTGAAATTGTATTTAACCTTTATTTCTCAATTTTTAAGTTATCTTTTAAATAATTCTTTCTTTTAAATTTATAAATTGGGGCTGGTTCTCTTTTATGTTTGGATTTTTGGAACATATCTAAAATCTTTCGTTTTGCTTGTTCTTCTGTATTTCCTGTTTCTATCATTTGTGTAATTTGTTTGTATGTTATTCCCATTTTTTCTTCATCTGTTTGGTCACCTAGTCCATCACTTGGGGCTTTTTTTAGTATTTTTTCTGGCACTTCTAAATATTTTCCAATTTCTAATACTTCTTCTACTGTAAAATTTCCTATTGGATTGAAGTCATATGCACTATCTCCCCATTTTGTTGTATATCCTACCATTGATTCACAAAGATTTCCTGTTCCTATTACTAAATAGTCCATTGTTTGTGCTATTCCATACAATGTTGTCATTCTTAATCTTGGTTTAATATTGATTGTTGCTTCTTTTGATAGTTGTATATTTTTCTGTATTTCATCTTCCATTTTTTTATAACAGCTACTTAAATCTACTGTTATATGTTCTACACCAAATTTGTTTGCTACTAATTTTGCGTCTTCAAAGTCTTCTTTTTTTGAATAACATGGCATAGATACAGCAACTACTTTTTCTTTTCCAAGTGCTTTTACTGCCATTGCAAGCACTGTGGCTGAATCTTTTCCACCACTGTTTCCTATAACTACTCCTTTTGCTCCTGCATTTTCTACATATTTTTTTATCCATTGGATAGCATTATTTGCTTCTTCTATCATTTTAATTTTTTCCTTTCAATTGTATAATTTATTTTGTTCTATATACTTTTCTACTTCATTTGGAGTTAAGTATTTTATGCTTTTTTTGTTTTTTAATTGTGTTCTTGCATATGTAGAACTTAAGTTACTTTTTATTTGATTTTCAACCCTTTGAAATGCTTGCTTGTTTTTTCTTAAAAATTCATTTGACATGATTATTTCTTCTATATTATCTATTCCTCTTTCAAAAACATATATTTTAAAGTTTTTTACTATTTCTTGTGCTTGATTCCATGTTTCTAATTCTTTTAAGTTGTCTGTGCCAGTAGTAAAACATATTTCATTTTTTGGGTATTGTTCTTTTATTTTATTTAATGTTTCTATTGTATGTAATTGTCTTGGAAAGTCAATTTCTATTCTTGATACGTCAAATTTATCGTTTTTGTCACATACCAATTTTAGCATTTGGTATCTATGTTCATTTTCAATTAAGTCTGCTTTTTGATATTTGCTACTTGCTGGCATAAATATTATTTTTTCTATTTGCTTATGTTCATTTATTAATTCTTGGGCAAGTGAAAAATGAGAATTTAATGGTGGATTGAAACATCCACCAAATACTACTATTTCATTCATATTAATTTAATTCCTTCCTAAGGCACTAGTTGGAACATTACTTTCAACCTTGTTTTTCATATTTTTCGCCTATTATATCATAACTATTTTTCATATTCAAATATCTCTTCTTTTGTGTTTTCTGAATTTGCTCCTACAAATACTTTAAATTCTCCATTTTCTGTTTTATATTCTAAATTTTCATTCCAAAATTTTAACATCTCTTGTGTTATTTGAAATGTGATTTCTTTTTCTTGGAATGCTTCAAAATAGACTTTTTTAAAGTCTTTTAATTCTTTTGTAGGTCTTACTACACTTCCTACTAAGTCTTGTATATATAGTTGTATTACTTCTTTTCCTGGAATTGTGCTATTGTTTTTGACTTTTATTTTTACTGTAATTGGGGTATTTTTTGTCATTTTTTTACTACTTATTTTTATGTCAGAATATTCAAAATTAGAGTATGATAAACCATAACCAAATGTATAATAACTTTGTGTTGGTATGTCTTGGTAACGTGATACATATCGAGTGTTGTTTATATGTGGTCTTCCTGTGTTGTAGTGGTTATAATAAATAGGACATTGGCCAACTGCTTGTGGAAAGCTCATTGTTAATCTGCCAGATGGGTTTACTTCTCCAAATATGACATCTGTTATTGCATTTGCCCCTTCTGTTCCTGGAAACCATACTTCTAGCAATGCGTCTACGTTTTTAGCTATGTTGTTTAATACAAGTGGTCTACCATTAAATAAGATTGCAACAATTTTTTTGTTTAGTTTTTTTAGCTCTTTTAATAGGTTTTGTTGTATTTTTGATATTTCTATATCTGCTCTTGAACAAGCTTCTCCTGTTTGTTTGTAATGTTCTCCTATTGCGAGTACGATAATATCTGCTTTTTTTGCAACTTGGATTGCTTGTTTTAGTAGTTTTGCTTCTATTTCTTTTTCGTTTTCTGTATGGATTTGTTCTAATCCTTCTGCCATTAAAATTTGGTTAATTTCTTTTTCTTCTAGGATTTGACTTCCTTTTGCACAAAAAAGATTTTCTTTTCCAATTTTATTTTCAAATGCTTCTTTTAGTGTTTGTATTTTTGCTTTGTCTGAAAACATAGACCATGAACCAAGTATTGCAATATTATCTGTATATGGCCCAATTAGTGCTATTTTACTGTTTTGGTTTAATGGTAAAGTTTGATTTTCATTTTTTAATAGCACAAATGTGTCAGATGTTAATTTCCTTGCTTGTTCTAAGTTTTCTTTGCTTTTTAATATTTTCTTTTCTCTTTGTTCATCTATATTTTTATAGGGATTTTCAAATAAACCTAATTTGTTTTTTAAACTAAGTACTCTAAGTACTGCTTCATCTACTAATTTTAAAGGAACTTTGTTTTCTTCTACTAATTCTTTTAAGTTGTTTGTATATACATTTGACATCATGTCAATGTCTACTCCTGCCATAATTGCTTTATATGCCGCTTCTTTTTTATCTTTTGATACTCCATGGTTTATGGTTTCTTCTATTGCTGAATAGTCTGAAATAATAATTCCTTTAAAACCTAGTTCTTTTCTTAATAAATCTCTTAATAGCCATTTATTAACAGTTGCTGGAACTCCATTTATTGTGTTAAATGATGTCATTACCATTTGTGCTCCATTGTCTATTCCCTCTTTATATGCTGGTAAATAATATTGTCTGAATTCTCTTTGTGACATGTCTACTGTGTTATAGTCTCTGCCACTTTCTACTGCTCCATATCCTGCAAAATGCTTGATACAAGCTACTGCATTTCCTAATTTTGAAATGTCTTGTCCCTGATATGCCTCTACCATTGTTTTTGCATATACTTTTCCTAAATATGGGTCCTCTCCACCTATTGCTTCCATTACTCTTCCCCATCTTGCATCTCTAACTAAGTCAACCATTGGCGAAAAATTAACATTTGCTCCTGCATTTCCTGCTTCTTCAATTGATATTCTTGTACATTTACGAACTACCTCTATGTCCCATGAACATCCTTGTGCAATTGGAATTGGGAAAATAGTTCTATATCCATTTATGACATCTGCCATAAATAAAAGTGGTATTTTTAATCTGTTTTTAGATAAGTACTCTTCTTGTACTTTCCTAATTTTTTCACATCCTACAATGTTTAAAATAGAGCCTACATTATATAACATTTCATTTGATAATTTTAAGTTTTTCAAAGGTCCTGTTTGTGTATCTACATTGTCCATTAAGAAGACTTCTCCTGCAACTTGAACTAGTTGACCTATCTTCTCATCTAATGTCATTTCATTTAATAACTCTAATAGTTTTTCAGTTTTCATACAATGTTCACCTCTTTTACTTAATTACTGCTTGAGTAATTAACTTTATACAACAATATCATTAACTTTAATGTTAGCTTTTTCTGTTATATTTAGCTTTTCTAATCCATTTTGTACATATTCATTTTTCATAAAATATTCCCAAATTAGACCACTTAAATAGTTTTCTATCATTATCATTGAAATTCCTTTGTCAATTCCAATGCATTCTTTTGCATACCATGGTTTTTTTCCATCTAAGTTATATGCATCTTTAAATCCGTATTTTCCCCAAAATTTTGAATAATGTGCATAATGTGTTAATGCGTTAATTGATAGTTCTGGTGTAAATACTATTGAACCTGCTGCACCACTAGGAGAGATTGTTCCATCGTTTTCTTCTAATGTACTAAAAGCTGGCATTGCTCCAAACCCGCCATTATAGCCTTTTGGCCCAATACATGCAGTTAGTCCCCATGAATTTTCTCCAAATGTTTTATATTTTTCTTTGTTTTCTATGCAATATTCTCGGTTTGCTAATGTTGCTTTTATTGAGTTTTCAAACCAGTCAATTCCTTGCTCATCTTTTCTGTTTCTAAAGTCTATCCAAGCATGAGAATATTGGTATGTAAATAGTGTTCCACAATATGTATAAACTATATTTTTTATTTGTTTGTAGTCTGTTACTGGTTTTTGAAAATCTTTATATGTACTAACTTCTACTGGAAAAGTAGGTGATGCTACTGCTAAAATGTATAACATTAATTGTTCTGCATACATATCCCAATGTCCAGAAAATCCACTTTCTGGTAAATATCCCATATAAAATTGATTTGTGCTTTTGTCTAAGTACCATTCCCAATTTATGTTTTTATAGAGTTTTGTTGCTTTTTCTTTTACAGTTCCTCCAAAATATTCTCCTGATAGTAATGCTCCACATATAAAAATTGCTGTGTCAATTATTGAAACTTCTGATTTCCATTCTCTTTTTGCTGTTTCTAAGTTGATAAAGTGATAGAAAAATCCATTTGTTGATTCCATGTTATTTAAAAAAGTATCTAATGTTTTGCTTACTCTTTCATAGGCTTTAGGAAATGTAATCCAGTTTCTTTCTACTCCTATTACTAAAGCTGATAATCCATATCCAACAGATGCAATGCTTGCAATTTTGGGTGATAATACTGATTTGTCCCTAATTAGTCCATAACCTTTACTGTTTTTGTTTTTGTTCGCTTCTTTAATAAAGAATTTGTAACATCCTCTTAATTCTTTTTTTAAAAGTTCTTTTGCTCTCATATACCCACCTCTTATTTTATTATAAACTCTAGATTTGTATAAAAGCAATGGAAAAAAGAGGATTTAGGGACGGCCCCAAAATCCTCTTTTATTTTTATTTTTTAATTTTTCTTCCATTTTGTCTAACTCTAACTGCGATAATTCTTTTGCAGAATAATAGTCGCCATGACTTACACAAGCTATGATTTGTCTTAAAAATTCTATATATTTTTCATCTTCTATCATATTTCTACATCCCTTTATTTTGTTTTTTTATGCTCTTAATAATATTTTTCGTTTTTATTGGTAACACTAATAGTTGTATATTAATTTTGTCTATCATATCATATTTAACTTGTAAATTCAAGCATTTTTCAAAAAAATAATGTCATTTTATTTCATACCTATCCATAGTAATAATGTGTTCAACATTTTTAGGCAAGTTGTTATACTAATATTAATACTTTGGATTGTATGGAGGTAGCAAATGAGTTCTATTTCAAAATCTGACATTGATAAAAATTTTGGCAAAATATTAAGAGATTTTCGTATTAAAAATAAACTAACTCAAGAACAACTATCTGAAAAATTAGGCATTTCTTTAAAATATATTTCTAGAATTGAAAATGGAAATAATGGCGTAAAGACACAAACTTTGATTAATTATATGAATATTTTAGGTATTACTCCAAATACTATTTTTGCTTCTTTTATTTCTAACCCTGAATTAGTTAAAAATATTCAGATTTCTGAAAAGATTGCTTGTCTTTCTGATGAGAAAAAAGATTTTTTAAATTCTATTCTCGATTTATTAGAAACTTTATAGATATTTAATTTTTAAAAACCCTATGCAAAATCCTATATTAGGATAATGCTTAGGGTTTTTATTTAACTTTACATAATAATGTCGCAAAAGAAACGTCCCCAACACGACATTATTCTTTCCAAAATGCTTTGTATGTTTCATATGCTGAGTAAATATCGTATTTGCTTGTTACTTCATAAGGTGCATGCATACTAAGTACAGGTACTCCACAGTCGATTACATCTGTACCTTTATTAGCTAAGATGTATGCAATTGTTCCTCCTCCACCAACATCTACTTTTCCTAGTTCTGTTAGTTGATATTTGATATTATTTTTTTCTAATACATTTCTTACCCATGCTACATATTCTGCATTTGCATCAGATGCTCCTGATTTTCCTCTTACTCCTGTGTATTTTACAAGGGCGATTCCATTTCCTAAAAATCCTGCATTTGTTTTGTCTGAAACAGATGCATATATTGGGTCATATCCTGCGTCTACGTCAGATGATAACATTTTTGAAAAGCAAAATACTTTGTCTAATAAGTTTGGTTTGTTTACTTGTAGTTTATTTAATATTTCTGAAATGAAAAAGTCAAACATATGTGATTCCATTCCCGTATTACCCATGCTTCCTATTTCTTCTTTGTCTGATAATATACAAACTGCTGTGTTTTTTACATTGTCTAATTCCATCATTGCTGTAAGTGATGTATATGCACATACTTTGTCATCTTGACCATAGGCTGCTACCATGCTTTCGTCAAATCCTAAACTTCTTGCTCTAAATGCTGGTACTAATTCTATTTCACTACTTGTTAAGTCTACTTCTGTTATTCCATATTTTTGGTTTAATATATTTAAAATGTTTAGTTTTACTTTTTCTGTTACTTTTTTATCTTGGTATGGAATGCTTCCTATTAGTAAATTTAAGTCTTCTCCATCAATTGCATTTCTCATTTTTTTATCCATTTGGTCATATGCTAGATGTGGCAATAGGTCTGTAATTGTGAAGATCGGGTCATTTTCATCTTCTCCTATATTTATTTCTATTTTTTCTCCATTAGCTTTTACTATTACTCCATGAATACTAAGTGGAATTGTTGTCCATTGATATTTTTTTATTCCACCATAATAGTGTGTTTTTAAATATGCCATTCCTGTGTCTTCATATAATGGGTTTGGTTTCAAGTCTAGTCTTGGTGAATCTACATGTGAACCAATAATATGCATTCCATTTTCTATGTTTTCTTCTCCAATTATTGCTAAGTACATACTTTTTTCTCTATTTACAAAATATACTTTGTCTCCTGGTTTTAATGTTTCAAATTCTATAATATCTCTAAAGCCATTGGTGTCAGCCAATTTCCTTGCTTGTTTAATGAATTCTCTTTCTGTTTTTGCTTGGTTAAGAAAATCCATATAATTTGTAGACAATTTAAATATTTTTTCTTTTTGAGTGTCATCTGCACAATCCCATCCATTTTCTTTTTTGTTAAATAGTTTTTCTTTTAGTTCTTCTCCCATGTTTTTATCATTCCTTTCTCCTGTTTTATAAAAATGAGACATTTGAGACCTGTCCCTACTGTGTCATTTTATCATACTAATATTTATTTTTCCAGTTTTTTTATAATTTATTCCTAAAAATTGGTTATACTATATTATATTATACGAAAGGAATGAAAAAAATGAATTCTTTGTGGTTAGATTCTGATTTAAAAAGGCCTGCCTTTCCTACTCTTTCTGAGGATGTTGAAGCTGATGTTTGTATTATAGGGGCTGGTATTTTTGGTATTACTTGTGCATATTATTTGAGTTCTTTAGGTTTTAAGGTAGTTGTTCTTGAAAAAGATGATATAGGTAGAAAGACTACTGGTCATACAACCGCCAAAATTACTAGTCAGCATGATTTGTTTTATAATTACTTAGTTTCTTCTTATGGAAATGGATTTGCTAAGGATTACTTAGAAGCAAATGAACAGGCTATTCAGAATATTAAAGATATTATAGATAAAGAAAAAATTAAGTGTGATTTTGAATATCAAAATAATTATGTTTATGCTACTAAAAAAACTGATTTACCAGCAATAAAAAAGGAGATCTCTAGCTTAGAGTCTATTGGTTTTCCTTGTGAGTTGGTTACAAAAACAGGTCTTCCTTTTGAAATTGCAGGTGCAGTTTGCTTTAAAAATCAAGCTCAATTTCATCCTTTAAAATATCTTTATGGTTTGGCTAAAAGCATTACTTCTTGTAATGGCAAAATTTATACAAATACTACTGCTACTAATTTAGAACAAAATTTAGATTCTTCTTATACTGTTTTTGCTAATGATTCTAAAGTTAAATGCAATTTTGTTGTAGTTGCTAGTCATTATCCTTTTATTAATTTTCCTGGTTTTTACTTCTTAAAGATGTATCAATCCACATCTTATCTTATTGCTGTGGATACTAAGAAAACTCTTTTTAATGGTATGTATATTAGTTACAGTGACCCTATATTTTCTTATAGAACTGCTAAATTTCAAGGAAAAAATTTGTTGCTAATTGGTGGTGGGGAGCATAAAACTGGTCAACCCTCTTGTTTTGAAGATACTTATGGTATTTTAGAAAATGAGGCAAAAAAGTTCTATCCAGATGCTAAAGTCTTATTTCGTTGGAATACAAGGGATTGTATTTCTCTTGATAAGTTGCCATATGTTGGTAGCTATTCTAATTATATGCCTAGAGTATATGTTGGTACAGGTTTTAAAAAATGGGGAATGACTTTGTCTAATGTTGCAAGCTCTATTGTAGTGGATGCTATTTGTGAAAAGGAAAATAAGTATGCTTATTTGTTTAATCCGTCTCGTTTAAAACCTATTAAAAATAGAGATGAAATGAAAAATATGTTGGTTCAGTCAACAAATTCTTTGTTATTAGATAAGTTTAGACCTGCCAATATGCCTTTTGATGAAGTTCAAAATAATTCTGGTAGTATTATTGATGTTAATGGACAAAAGGTTGGTATATATAAAAATAGTGATGGCAAAATTTATGCTGTTAAGCCTTTTTGTACACATTTAGGTTGTCAGCTTTCTTGGAATGATGTAGATAAAACTTGGGATTGCCCTTGCCATGGCTCTCGTTTTGATTATAATGGTAAAAATCTATATGATCCTGCTTTTAAGGATTTAGAAACTTATAATTTGAATTAATCTACAAAATACTTAAATATATTAAGTTTTTTGTAAAAACAAAATAATTGTAATAGATATTATGTATTTTATAATTATTGTTATGTTAGTATAATTTAAACTTTTTTGCCGTTTTTGCTTGACTAAGCTGGTTTTTTTTGCTACAATTTCTTTAATAATCATATATTTATATGTTTTATTTTTTGTTTATTGAACTAGATTTCTCCTTAACAAAGTAATCTAGTTCTATTTTTTGTGTAAAACTATTATTTAATAGAACAAAAGAGGCATGATTAAAATTTTTTGACCTTTTAGATAACTTTTCATGCCTCGTCTTTGTTCGCCTGCCAAATTTGCTTTAGCAAATTTGTGTAGAATGTATTGATGTTATAGAAAAATCTTTGATTTTTTCTATAACAGAACAAAAGAGGCATGATTAAAATTTTTTGACCTTTTAGATAACTTTTCATGCCTCGTCTTTGTTCGCTCGCGAAAATTGCAAAGCAATTTTCTGTGGAACTCTTTATATTATAGGAAGTTCGGAGAACTTTTCTATAATATAACAAAAATGAGACAGTTTAGACCTGTCCCTACTGTCTCATTTCTCTTCTCCAATAAAATAAATATTGCTGTGCTAGTCCTGCTAAATCACCAAATTTCTTTGTTGCTATTTGTTCTATTTGCCTTTTTGTTACTTTTGTTTCATCTAAATTTTTAAAATATAAGTCATTCATTACTCTTCTTACCCATACATCAATAGGAAATACTTCAAATCTTTTTAATGTAGAAAATAGTAATATGCAGTCTGCAACTTTTGGACCTATTCCAGATAATGTTAGTAATTGTTCTCTTACTTCTATGGTATTTGGGTTGTTTTGCATTTTTCTTAAGTCTACTTTTTTATTTAAAATCATTTGGGTTGTTTCATATATCCTTTTGTCTCTAAATCCTAATCCTAAGTCTCTGTATTCTTGTACTGTTACGTCTTTTAGTTCTTCTGGTGTTGGGAATGTGTAGTATTTCTCACCTTTAAATGTGATTTCTTTTCCATATGCTTTTGATAGTCTTTCAATAATTCCTTTTATTCTTGGTATGTTGTTGTTTGCTGAAATTATAAATGATATTATTGTTTCCCATAAGTCTTGGTTTAAAATTCGAATTCCTTTACCATATTTTATGCTTGTTTCCATGTTTTTGTCTATTTTTGATAATGTTTCTTTTATTTTTTTATAATCTCTTTTTAGGTCAAAGTATTGTTCTACTGTTTCTTCTAAGTCTTTTTTGCAAATTCCTTCTACTATAATTTCTTCTTTTTCCTTTTTTATATTTAATACATTTTGCCCAAATATTCCTGTATAACTTCCGTCTTTTTGTATGTTCCAACGAAAACATTGGCCACATTCAAATATGTCTTTTGGTTCAAATGAATCTATATTTTTTAATATTATTTTTTGTTCTTTCATTTTTGTTTCTCTCCTTTAAAGTGATTATACTACATTTTGTTTTATTTTTAAATATTTAATAATATATTTTTGTTATGATTTGAAAATTTGACACTTTTATGTTTTTTTAAATCCTAACCCTAATACTTCTCTTGAGTTTGTTATTACTATGAAGCATTTTGGATCTATTTTTCTTGCAATCATTTTGATTTTTGCAATGTCTCCTCTTGAAGCTGCACACATTAAAATTAGCTTTTTTTCGTTTGTGTACATTCCTTTTCCAAAAAGCCCGTGTTGTTCCTCTTTTTATCTTTTCTCCTATTTTTTGGGCTATTTCTTCATTTTTATCTGATACAATTAGCAATAATTTAGTAAAATATATGCCCTCAAATAAAATGTCTATCATTTTACCCATTAAATAAATCGTGATTGCTGAATATAAACCAATTTCAATTTCTTTAAAGAAGAATACATTTAAACTAACAATTACTACATCTATTAAAATAATTGTTCTGCTCATACTAATTGTTGGCTTATATTCTTTGGCAATATAGCTAATTAGGTCTGTTCCTCCTGTTGAAGAATTTACTTTTAAAATTATTGCTGTTCCGAAGTCCTATTATAATTCCACCATAAATACAAGCTAGAAATCTGTCATTTGTTAATGGTTGTATTTTATCTAGTATATCAATAAATATTGATAATGATATTGTTCCTATCATTGATTTTATGAAAAAGTTTTTTCCTATTTTGTAAATTGCTATGATAAATAATGGGATATTGATAATTACTATCATTATTCCCATTGGTATTTTTAGCAAGTAATATGTTATTGTTGCTATACCTGTTATTCCACCTGATGATAGTTGATTAGGTAGTAAAAATAATGCTACTGCTATTGACATTATGAATGAGCCAAGTATTGTTCCTGTAATTTCTAATATTGTTTTTTTCATACAAAAAACCACCTTTATAGTAGTTTTTACAAATATTGGTGGCTTTATACATATTTGTTATAGATTTGATATTATTCTTCTAAAAAGTCTTGGTATGTTTTTGTTACTTCTATTTTTGATTTTCCTTGTTTTATAGCTTCATCTTGTTTTAATATTAAATCTACATCATATGTTTCTTTTAATTTTAAAATGTTTTCTTTTTTATGTCCAATTACATTGTTACTGTCAATTGGGTTTATTGTTACTTCTACTTCTTTTACTTTAACATTTAATTTCTTTATTTTTCCAACAATTGCATCATACCACGCAGCAGATTCTACTAATTGCCTAAATGCTGGATGATAAGGGCCTGCTACTACTTCACTTTGTTTACTTTCTGGTTCTGCTATTTCGTCTGTGTTTTGAAGTCCTACTCTAATTACCTCAATTTTTTTGTCTGCAAACATTCTAACTAATTCTTTGCAAATTTCAACTGCTTGGACTAATGGTAATGGCTCATATTTTCCTTGCTCTAGTTCTTTTTCAAGTGGTGTGTTTTTTATTACTAGTACAGGATATATTCTTACCATTTTTGGTTTTAGTTTTATTAGGGCTTTTGCTGTGTTGATTTCATCAATTCTTGTGCTTTCTGGTAATCCTACCATCATTTGATGACCTAGTTTAAAACCGTTCCAACGTATCATTTTAGATGCCTTTTTTACATCATTGAAGTTATGACCTCTATTGCTTCTTTTTAAAATGTAGTCATTTGCTGATTGAACTCCTAGTTCTATTGTTTTTACTTTGTATTTTTTTAGTCTTTTTAATATTTCTTTGTTTATTGCATCTGGTCTTGTTGATATTCTAATTGATTCTACTTTTCCATCTTTAATATATTCATATGCTGTTTCTAATAATTCTTCTTGTATTTTCTCTTCTATTGCTGTAAAACTTCCTCCATAAAATGCGATTTCTACTGTTGCTTCTTCGTTTACAATACTTTTTAAGTAGTCATCTATTATTTTTTTTGCTTCTTCTTTTGTCATGTTCTTTTTTTGCCCACTTATGGATTTTTGGTTACAAAATATACAATCATTTGGACAACCTAAATGTGGTACAAATATTGGTATGATATATTGTTTTTTCATAATAATTTCATTCCTTCTTTCTGCATATATTGGTTGAAAAATTATTTTTCTATTTTAAATCTTCTAATGCCTTTTTAGCTGCTTCCATATGTGCTTCTTTTTTACTTTTACCCTCTCCACTTGCAAGTAGTTTTCCATTACAACTTACTTGTGCTTCAAAGTATTTATCATGGTCTGGTCCTTTTTCTTGTGTTATTTTATATTCTATTTTTACTTCTCCATGTTCTTGAAGTTTTTCTTGTAGTACTGTTTTGTAATCTCTATCTCCTACATGTTTTGTGGCTTGCTCAATTTCATCTTTTAAATTGTCTATAATGAATTTTTCTGCCTTTTCTATGCCTCCATCTAAGAAAATTGCAGCAATTACTGCTTCTACACTATCTGCTAAAATTGCTGGTCGCTTTTCTCCACCTGTTTTTTTCTCTGATTTACCTAAATATAAGAAATCACTAAAATTATGCAGTGTAGCTATTTTATATAAACTCTTTTCGCAAACAACTGCTGCTCTAACTTTAGTCATTTCTCCTTCTTGTAATTTTGGATAGGTTTTAAAAAGATATTTGCTAGAGATAAACTCTAATATGCTGTCACCTAGAAATTCTAGTTTTTCATTACTGTCTACTTTGTTTTCATATGCATAAGATGTGTGTGTTAATGCTTTTTTTAGTAAGTTTTTGTCTTTAAATACATATCCTATACTTTCTTCTATTTTGTCCATTTTTTCACCTCGCTTATATTATATACTATTTTGTGAATTTTGCAAGTGGCAATTGCTTCAAGTTTTTATTTTCCGCAATCAAAGGTTACATAAAAATGTCGCAAAAGAAACGTCCCCAACGCGACACAACGCGACACGTAATGAAACTGTAAAGAACATTTAATATTACTGAAATAGATTATTTGGCTTTTTGTAGTATAATTAATTTAGTTTATACTAAGGAGATTTGTATATGAATGTTGAAACAGAATTAAAAAAAGATGGAATTGAAGTTATAGAAATGTTAAATACATTGAAGATTAATTCTATTGCAAGAAGTATATCTCAAAAAATTTGTGATGCTTTCCCTGAATATGGTTTTAATCAAAATGATTTGTTTATTAAATTATCTAGGCTTAATATGTATAAGGCGAAAATGCCTGATGGGATGGCTGAAGCTAATTATTTTTATAAAAATACCTCAATTTATTTTAATGAACATATTGCAGATGAGGATTTAGAAGAATTTGCTATTCATGAGTGTATTCATTATCTTCAAGAGGTAAAAGATAAGAAGAATTATTTAATTAGAATGGGACTTTGTGATTATACTGAATTTAAGGTTTATGGATTGGGACTAAATGAAGCTGCTGTTCAATTGATTTCTTCTAAAATTAATGGTATTCCTAAAGAGTATGTTAAATATTTTGGTATTAATTTTGAAACAAATAGTCCATCTTACTATCCTTTGGAGTGTTGTTTGGTTAATCAATTGGCTTATATTGTAGGTGAAGATGTTCTTTTTGAAAGTACTTTAAAAAGTACAGATAGTTTTAAATTGGCTTTTTCTGAACTTACTTCTCCTAAGGTATATATGGCTATTCAAAATGCTGTTGATGACATTCTTTACCATGAAGAAGAAATTATTAAGATTAATAATAAGATTGCTCAAATTGATGATAGAAATAAAAGAGTTGATGGCATGATTAAGAAAATTGATGAATTAAAAAATGAAATCACTTTGACTTTTATGAGAACTCAAAATTTAATTATTTCTAGCTATTTTGATACTGCCTTTGAGCGTATTGTAGATTTAGAGGGTGTTGAGGCATTTAGAAAAAAATTATATACATTTAGAGATTATCTTGGGTTTACAGAGGGTTATACTTTTTTTAATGATTATTATATTTCAAAGATGGAAGAGTTGGAAGCTAAATATAATTTAATAGAAAATGGACAATTTGAGACTGCTTTAAAAGTTATTACTAAAAGAGATAATATGTTTATTCGTATTTTAAAGGCTTTCAAGAAACTTATTGGTGTTAGCCAAAAAGAAAAAGAAAATATACCTAATTAAGTTACAAAACAAAAGGATGGGTGGAGATTGCTTTGAAAAATTTTAAAGTTGCTATTGTTGGTGCAACAGGTCTTGTAGGTAGGTCTGTTATACAAGTATTAAATGAGAAAAATTTGCCTATTGAAAGTTTTGGTTTATTTGCTACTAAAAAATCTGCTGGAGAATTTTTTTCTATTTGTGGTAAAGAATATGTTGTTGAAGAATTAACTGAAAATTCTTTTGATAGTGGTTTTGATTTTGCTATTTTTTCAGCTGGTGGAGAAACTTCTAAAAAGTTTGCTCCAATTGCTGCTTCAAAGGATTGTATTGTTGTTGATAATAGCAGCTATTTTCGTATGAATGATGATGTGCCTCTTGTAGTTCCAGAAGTTAATTTAGAAGATGCTTTTTTAAATCATGGAATTATTGCTAATCCTAATTGTTCAACTATTCAAGCAATGCTTCCTTTGAAAGCATTGGAAGATAAATATCGCATTAAAAGAGTGGTTTATTCTACTTACCAAGCTGTATCTGGGGCTGGAAAAGACGCTTTATGTGATTTGGAAAATATCGATAATAGTAAGCCTTTGAAAAAGTTTCCATATCCTATTTTTAATAATTGTTTGCCACATATTGATGTATTTGTGGAAAATGGTTATTCAAAAGAAGAAATGAAAATGATTGAAGAAACTAAAAAAATTTTGCATAGGCCAGATTTAAAGGTTACTGCTACAACTGTAAGGGTTCCTGTTCAAAATTCTCATTCTGAATCAATTAATTTGGAATTTGAAAAAGATTTTGAGATGTCTGATTTGCTTTCTACTTTAAGAAGTTTTCCTAATTTGATTTTACAAGATGATTTAAGTCAAAATTTATACCCTATGGCTATTAATGCAACTGGTCATGATGAGGTTTTTGTTGGTAGGGTTCGTCGTGATGAAAGTATAAGTTCTGGCATAAACCTTTGGGTTGTTGCTGATAATATTCGCAAAGGGGCTGCTAGTAATGCAATTCAAATTGTGGAAAAATTGATGGAGAGATAGTTTTCTTGTATGTTTTATAATAAACCTCTTAAATTATGAAAAGTTTTATAATTCATAATTTAAGAGGTTATTTTATATAGCAGTTAAAGTTACTGGAGCTTTAATAGAAACTCCATAGGTGCTGTTAGTTCTTTGTAATTCAATACGAATATAATGTTTTCCTAAAAGTGAAGAAACATCTAAGTCTAAAGATATATTAGCATCCTCGCGACTATCATACCAATTAAAATCTTGATATATACTTCTTTCAACATTCCCTGCTGAATTTAGAGCCTTTAAAGTAATTTTTCCTGCACTCCCTGTATCTGACCATCCAATACATCTTAATTTTATAAAAGCAAAATTTGTTAAATCAAACATTTCATTACTTTGCATATAAGCTAAATTTTCTGTTGAATATAAATTTATACCATATTTAGTATCCTCCTCATGACTCCAACCATCTGGCCATTTGTCATATTTACCGTGGAGATATCCCGCTTCTATAAGAAAGACTAAATATGGAAACTGTTTGAGCAAAATATACACCATTTGATACTGTTTCTGTTTTATTTTCTTCATTATCACAACTTAATATATGCAAATACAAACTTCCTCTTGTAGTTGATGTTATAGGAATACTTGATGTTATTCCTGATAGTGTTGAAGCTGTATCCCAGTTGCTTGCATTAATTCCTAATTTACTTTCTGAATTGTTTATAATGTATTTGCAATTTTCTATATTTATACCACTTTGGTCATCACTTACTTCTACTGTTGCTGTTACTGTATTTCCTATATCTACTCTTGTTGATGTTAATGTTATTTTTGCATCATTTGGTGGCGTTTTATCAACTTCGTTTACAATAATTGCTTGTTTTGATATAGATTCCTTTTTATTTCCTGCATTATCTACTGTTAAGATATGCAAGTAATAAGCTCCTGGATTTTCACATTTTAAAGTTAAATCTTCTGGATTTGTTGTAAAGTTTCCACCTGTGTATTCATTTTCATTTGTTCCAATTTCTTCTTTTTGGGTTGTATATATCCACATACAATTTTTTATATTTACATTGCTTACTCCGTTATCGCTTTGACTTACTGTTGCTGTAATGGCTTTTGCTGTGTTTGTTATTTTCCCACTAAAATTAATTGTTGCATCATTGGGAAGTTCTTTGTCAATATTTGTTATATTTTCTGTTGCATTTCCACCTATCTCGTCTAGCTCATTTATTAATCTTGCAAAGATTGGACCATTTTGTCCTACTAATATTGGTTTTTCATAATTTGTCCATTTGCTTCCATCTGTTGAATACTGCAAAGTATATTTTTTTAGTTCTATGTTGACTATTATTTCTACTGTTATATCTTTATTTGTGTATTTTTCTTTTGGAATTAGGTTAAATGTTATATCACTTTCTTGTAAGTCTGGTGGTGGATTTTGTCCTTGCGTTCCTATGTATTTTATTTCATTTTCTGTTATTTTATATACATATTTTTCTTTTGTTACTACATTTATAATTTCATCATTTTTTCTATTAACTTCCGATTCTTTAAATTTATCTTCTTTTTTTATTTCTTTTGTAAATTCATCTAAATATGTTTTTGTATCCCAATTATTTATAATTTTATTTGGTTGAAGTCCATTTCCTATTATTTTTAGAATTTCTTCATATTCTTTCTTGTTGGTTTCTTCTTTAGCTATAGTTGACTTTGATAAAATTCCATTTTCTCCTGTTATGCTCACAATTGATATTCCTGCAAGTATTAGCAATACTATTATTGTAATCACTAATGCTATTAAAGTAATACCTTTGCTTGTTTTTTCTTCGTTTTTTGTTTTTATTACATTAATCATTAATATAATTCTCCTTTATTTCTTTTGTTCTACTATTTTTAGAAAATAGCTGTAATAATTTCTTTAAATATTGTATCAATATTCAAAATTATGTCAATAAGTTTTTATGCCTTGTCTTGTTCTCTCAAAAATTGCCCAATAATTAAAAAGAATATTTGGATTTATGTGTGAGACTAACAATTTTAGTGATATAATACAGTAAAAGAAAAAAATTATTCATAATAAGAGGGTATCCTAAAATGAACTCTTACCATTATAGTTAAATAAAACGAAAATTTATGGCATACTAAAATTCATCCATAAATCTTCGTTCTTGTAAATTAATAGGCTATATTTATTTTTCATTTTATTAATTTTTCATGTAGTTCTTCTATTATTGTATTTTCTATTTTTTTAACTATTATTTCTATTTTTGATTGGGTTAAGTTCATATCTGTTATTTGTATGTTATGTTTTTGTAGAATTTTTATTGCTCTATTTAATACTGTATTGTCTTGTGTTATTCCATAACCTACAATGCTTAGTTTTTCAATTTCTTTTTGCCTTAACAAATAATTTGGATAACTACTGTCTAATAGTTCTTGTACTTTGTTTTGTTCTGATTTTTTTATTCTAAATTCAATTTTTTGCTTTTCTTTTTGGAAGTTTTCTACAATTATATTGTTTTGTAATAAATTTTGATAGATATTATAAAATTCTTTTTCTTCTATTTCTTCTTCTTTTTGCATTTCGATAATTACTAGTTGGTTACTTTTTACTATACTTTTTACTTCTGAACTTTCAATTTGTTCACAGATTTTTGTTCCGGCCTTTGTTTGTGAATGTTGATTTTGCAATTATACTACAATTGAATTTTTTTCCCATTTGTATACATCTGTTGTGCAAAACTTTTGCTCCACTGTCTGAGATTTCCTGCATTTCGTCAAATGATATTTCGTCTAATCTTTTTGCCATTGTAATCATATTTGGGTCTGCTGAATAAATTCCGTCTACATCTGAAAATATATAGCATTTGTCTGCTTTTAATGCTACTTGCAATGCTACTGCTGTTGTGTCTGAACCTCCTCTTCCTAATGTTGTGATATCATCTTTTTCGTCAATGCCTTGAAATCCTGCTACTACTATGATGTTTCCTTTTTCAAGTTCTTGTTCCATTCTGTTTATTGCAATTTGCTCAATTTTTGCACTTGTATGTACTGAATTGGTTTTTATTCCAGCTTGCCATCCTGTTAATGATACTGCTCCGATATCCTTTTCGGTTTAGTAATATTGCTAGTTTTGATGCTGTTATTTGCTCTCCTGTCGATAAGAGCATATCCATTTCTCTTTCATTTGGAATTGCTGATAGTTCTTGTGCTTCTTTTATTAGTTGATTTGTTGTTTTTCCTTGTGCAGATACGACAACTGCTACATTTTTTACTTCTTTTTTTATGCTAATGATTTTTTCTGCAACAACATTTAATTTTATGTTGTCTGCTACTGAGGTTCCTCCGAATTTTAATATGACTGTGTTCATTTTCGTCACACCTTTGTTATTTTAAGTTACTAAAATGTAATATGATGTTTAGTAATTGCTTTTTACTTTTTAGTTACTTAATAAAACTCTATCTAATTTTAAATAGTGTTATTCTTCTGTTGCTATTATAGTATATTTTTTATTTAGTTTCAAGGATTAACAAAAAATTAACAAAAAACTATTCTGCTTTAAATTCTCCTGTAAGAATACTTCCTTTTGTTACTGTTCCTTGTCCTCCTGCTCCTCCACCAGTTGCTTGTCCTGCTATACCAATTAATCCTTTAGATGCATTTCCACCATTAGCTGTAATTGTATCAATATTCAAAATTATGTCAATGAATTTTTACCTCTTCTCTTATTTCTCGCAAAAAGAAATAGGTTTGGAGGCGTAAACAAAATCAGAAGAACCTATAAATTCAGTAAAATAGCCATATTCAAGACTTCGTATTCCTTAACGTACAGCTATTGTACAGCATATTTTAAAATTATTGCTTAAAAACAGTATAAAGCATTACTTTAGTATATTTATTAGTTTTTTTCTTCATAATTTAGCTTAACCTTTTCACTCCATTATACTTATGGCAGTTTTCGTTTCCCCGACAACTTATTTTAGCCTTGTAAAATATATCTCCGTCAATACATACGTTTGGGCATTTTTGAATTTGTTCTATTTTATTACCTTCCTTTGCACCATGAAAGTAAAGTAAAATATCATTTCCATTCTTTTTTATTCCAAAAGAAACTGGCACAATATATGGATAGTCATTTCCTCTAAAAGCAATTCTTAATACATTACATCTTTCTAATACATCAACTATTTTGTTAAAATCATTAATTTCACGACTTTTTAATCTCATGATATAGCTCTCCTATAATTTTTTTATACTAATGCTTTTTAGTTAGTTAGTTATTTCAAAAATCATTTGACTTTTCCTAAAAATCTGTGTATAATATAGATAGAAAATGAGAAACCATAGTCAAATATGGTTACCACTTGTAAAAAGTAATAACGGCACATTCCCTTAGGTCAAAAAGTAGAATGTGCTGTTATTTTTATTCCTTATCTATAATTTTATTAACATATTGTATGTAACAAACTGTCAATAAGGCTACGTTTAGAGTAACTGATGCCATTAAGGCTAATATTAAGAATAGTATAAAACTCATAAACACCACCTCACTTTCTGATAGCAAGCTATCTAAGTCAAAGTGGCAACACAACTACTTATCTCATTTCTATCTTTAACTACTATACTACATATTTTATAATAATACAAGCGAACAAAAACAAAATTTCGCATATTTTTATATTCCAATAAAGTAATAAATTTAATTTACAAAGTATACTATCAAAAAATCTAAATAAAGAGCAAGAAACTATTAAATAATAATATAGATATACAATAATTTATTAATAGTTATACTATAAGAATTTGCTTACATCAAAGTACAACAATTATACAGCAAATTTTTACTGAACTGTGGTAATCTATGATAGACATCTATCTTCTAAAACAAAAATACTCCCTTAAAAAGAGAGTATTTCTGAAAAGAGAGTATTTCTGCATTTTGTACCTTTATGCAATAATATATACTATTATATGATAATTGCTTAAAAGTACAGATTATTGGAGGCCGTCCCCAAATCCTAATTTTCTAATTCTGATAAGTATTCGTTTATTCTGTTGATTAGTTCCTGTTTTGTTTCTTCCATTGTCATATCTTCTACCTGTGCACCAGCAAGTGTTATGTGCCCTCCACCACCTAGTTTTTCTAGTATTACTTGTACGTTTATGTCTCCTATGGAACGTCCACTTATACAAACTTTGTCTCCTAGTTGCCCTATTACAAATGATGCTGTTACTTCACTTATTGTTAATAGTTCATCTGCTGCTTTTGCACATAAAACATTTACATCTTTTGATTTTTCTTCACATATTGAGATTGCTATTGT
This sequence comes from uncultured Clostridium sp., assembly GCA_948468045.1. Classification (GTDB taxonomy): domain Bacteria; phylum Bacillota; class Clostridia; order TANB77; family CAG-508; genus CAG-269. The sequence goes on from CAOKGO010000001.1 coordinate 69,277, forward strand.
GTCATTTACTATTTCTGCTATTTTTACAATTTCAGCTATTTTGTTAAAGCTTTCTAAGTCACTTTGGAACCATTTTTTTACACGTATGATTTCAACTCCACATCTACGTAAGTATGCCGCTGCTTCAAATGTTCTTACTCCTGTTTTGAATGTGAAGTTTTTGGTGTCCATCATTATTCCTGCATATAGGCTTTCTGCTTCTATTGTTTTTAGTTCTATTTTTTCTTCAACATATTGTAATAGTTCTGTTACTAATTCTGCAGTAGATGATGCATAGACTTCTTGGAATGTAAGTGTTGCATTTTCTATAAAATCTGCACTTCTTCTGTGATGGTCTATTATTACTATTTTTTTAACTTTGTCTAATATTTCGGATGATTCTATGTAATTTGATTTATGTGTGTCTACTATTACTAATAGTGTGTCTTCATCTATATTTTCTAATGCTACTTCTTTGTTTATTATTACATCTTCATATTCTTCGTCTTTTTCAATAAATTGTCTAAAGGCATCTAATGTTGGATTTTTTATGTCCATTACAATATATGTGTTTTTTTCTAATGATTTGGCTAGACGATAAATTCCCAAACTTGCTCCTACACAGTCCATGTCTGGATTGATATGTCCCATTATCATTACTTTTTTAGATTCTTTTATTAGGTTTTCTAAGCTTTTGGCTACAATTCTTGCTTTTACTTTTGTCCTTTTTTCTACTTCTTGCGCTCTTCCACCAAAGAATTTGTATATTTCATTTTCTCTAATAACTGCTTGGTCTCCACCTCGCCCTAAAACAATGTCCATAGCTGCTTGCGCAGATTTGTATTTTTCTTTGTCAGTTCTTCCCTCATTTGAAACTGCAATACTTAATGTGAATTGTACTTTTTCTTTGATGTCAACATCTTTTATTTTGTCTAATATACTAAATTTGTCTTCTTTTATGCTGTCTAAGTATCTTTGCTCAAAAAAGTAAATATATCTGTCTTTTTCTGTTTTTATTAAAACTCCATTTGTACTATCTGACCATTCATAAATGTATTTGTCAATTTCTGCAATGGCTTGAGGTTTTTCTTCACTTTCTAGCATTTGCATTGTTTCTTCGTAGTTGTCTATCATAAGAATGGCAACACAGGCTTTTGAGTCTTGATATTCTCTTTGTAATTTGATGTTTTCTGTGTCATCTATAAAGTAAATGATAACCATGTATTCTTTTTTGCTTTTTTTACTGTTTACGTATCTTCCAACTATACGATAAGTTTTATTGTCAATTTCTACTTGTTTTATTATTTCTTGATTTGTTTTTTCTTTGTTATGGTTTTGTCTTTCTATTTCACTTTTTATGTCAATGCTTAATTCTTTGATATAACTATTAATATCAATGTTTGCAAATTCAGAAACAAACCTTGCACTTCTCCACACTATGTTTCCGTCTGTTTCTAGTATTACAAGTGGAAATGGAGAGTTTATTAAACTTGTTTTTGCTGCTGTGTCCACTTTTAATGTTAGGTCTTGCAATGTTTCTGATATTTCACTTTTTCTTTTATTATTGGTGTAGTAACTATATATTACTATTAATAAGAATATTACTGCTGATGGTAATATCATATATTTATTTTGAATTGCTATGTATGCTAGTAATATGAAAATAATGCTTAAGTATATTTTTGTTCTAGATACGAGTGTTTCTAAAACTTTTCGGTTGGTTTTCTGCATATTTTTTCTCCTTATTTTTATTAAAAGATAGGATTTGGGGGCCGTCCCTAAATCCTACATATTTTCTTCTTCTAGTTCATTTTCTGTGCTTATATGAATGTTTTGGTATCTTTGCATTCCTGTTCCTGCTGGTATTAGTTTACCTATTATAACGTTTTCTTTTAGTCCTACTAAGTCGTCTGTTTTTCCTTTTACTGCTGCTTCTGTTAGTACTCTTGTTGTTTCTTGGAATGATGCTGCTGATAAGAAACTGTCTGTTGCAAGTGATGCTTTTGTAATTCCTAGTAATACTCGTTTTCCTGTTGCTGGACGTTTTCCTTGTGATTCTACTTCTTTGTTTTTTTCTTCAAATTCATACATATCTATTAATGAACCTGGGAACATGTCTGTGTCGGCATTGTCTTCTACTCTTACTTTTTTAAGCATTTGTCTTCCTATTACTTCGATGTGTTTGTCATTTATATCAACACCTTGGTTTCTATATACTTTTTGTACTTCAGATATTAAGTATTCATAAACTCCTTCTGGTCCTTTGATTTCTAAGATTTCACTTGGATTGATTGAACCCTCTATTAAGGCTTCTCCTGCTTCTACTAAGTCTCCATCTCTTACTTTCATTTTTGAACCAAATGGAATTGTGTATGTTTTAGAATTGTCATTAGATGTTACTATTACTTCTTTTTTCTTTTTTGTTTCTTTTATTTTTACTTTACCATCAATTTCAGAGATTATTGCTAATCCTTTTGGTTTTCTAGCTTCAAATAGTTCTTCTACCCTTGGAAGACCTTGTGTTATGTCTGCTACACCTGCAACTCCGTCCTGAGTGAATTGTTCTCATTGTTAGCTGTGTTCCTGGCTCTCCAATTGATTGGGCTGCAATTATACCTATCGCTTCTCCAATAGATACTAGGTCACGTCTTGCTAATCCCATACCATAACATTTTTGACATACACCATGTTTTGAACGACATCCTAATACTGAACGTACTTTTAGTTTTTCTATTCCTGCTTCTACTATTTTGTCTGCTATATTTTCTGTAATCATTGTGTCTTTGTCTACTATTAGTTCTTTTGTTTTTGGATGTATTACATCTTCTATTGCAAACCTTCCGAAGTAGTCTTTCTTGCATTTTTTCAATTATTTGGTTTCCGTCTTTGATGTCATATACTAATATACCATCTTGAGTTCCACAATTATCTTCTCTTACTATTATGTCTTGTGAAACGTCAACTAGTCTTCTTGTTAAGTAACCAGAGTCAGCTGTTCTTAAGGCTGTGTCTGAAAGTCCTTTACGTGCTCCATGGGCTGAAATGAAGTATTCTAGGGCATCTAGTCCTTCTGCAAATGATGATTTGATTGGAATTTCTACTGCTTTACCTGTTGTACTTGCCATAAGTCCACGTATACCTGCAATTTGTCTTAATTGGTTCATATTACCACGGGCACCTGATTTAACCATCATGTATATTGGGTTTAGCTCGTCAAAGTTTTCTTCCATTGCTGTACTTACTTGTTTTGTAATTTCTTCCCATACATTGATTACTGCTTTATATCTTTCTTCGTCTGTTATTAGACCTCTTGCATATTGTTTTCTTATTGTTTCTACTTTTTTGTCTGCTTCTTGTAATAAGTCTTTTTTTGCTGCTGGCACTTGTACATCATCCATTGAAAATGTGATTCCTGCTAATGTTGAATATTTGAATCCTAATGCTTTTATATAGTCTATTACTTCAGCTGATTCTGAAAGTCCATGTGTTCTAATTACTCTTTCTATTATTGTTCCCATTGATTTTTTCATAACTGGGAAGTCAATTTCATATTGGAATGGATCTTTTTTTCTATCTATAAATCCTAAGTCTTGTGGTATTCCTTTGTTGAAGATTATTCTTCCAACACTTGTTTCAATTTTTTTGGATTTTATTTCTCCTTTAATTTCTTTTTCTATTCTTACAAAGATTTTAGCATGTATTCCTACATCGTGATTTTCAAATGCCATGATGGCTTCTTCTGGGTCTTTGAAGTATTTTCCCTCTCCTTTTTGCCCATCTATTGTCATTGTTAGGTAATAACTTCCTAAAATCATGTCTAGTCTAGGTACTGCAACTGGTTTACCATCTTGTGGTTTTAATAGGTTGTTTGTTGATAACATTAAGTATCTTGATTCTGCTTGTGCTTCTGGTGATAATGGTAAGTGTACAGCCATTTGGTCACCATCGAAGTCAGCGTTAAATGCTTCACAAACTAATGGGTGAAGTTTTATTGCTCTTCCGTTCTACTAGTACTGGTTCGAAACTTTGAATTCCAAGTCTATGTAGTGTTGGAGCACGGTTTAGCATTACTGGATGGTCTTTTATAACTTCTTCTAATATTCCCCATACTTCTGGTCTTAGTCTTTCTACCATTCTTTTTGCGTTTTTGATGTTTTGTGCTATTCCTCTTCCTACTAATTCTCTCATTACAAATGGTTTGAATAGTTCTACTGCCATTTCTTTTGGAAGTCCACATTGGTAAATTTTTAGTTCTGGTCCTACTACTATAACTGAACGTCCTGAGTAGTCAACACGTTTTCCAAGTAGGTTTTGACGGAAACGTCCTTGTTTTCCTTTTAACATGTCTGATAGAGATTTTAATGGTCTGTTTCCTGCTCCTGTTACTGGTCTTCCTCTTCTTCCATTGTCTATTAGGGCATCTACTGATTCTTGTAACATTCTTTTTTCGTTTCTTACAATGATTTCTGGTGCTCCTAATTCTAGTAGTCTTTTTAGTCTGTTGTTTCTGTTTATTACTCTTCTGTATAGGTCATTTAGGTCTGATGTTGCAAATCTACCACCATCTAATTGTACCATTGGTCTTAGTTCTGGTGGGATTACTGGTACTACTTGCATAATCATCCATTCTGGTCTGTTTCCAGAAATACGGAAAGCTTCTACTGTGTCTAATCTTTTTACAAGTTTTACTCTTTTTTGTTCACTTGCGTTTTCTAGTTCTTTCCTAATTTCTGCTGATAGGGCTTCTAAGTCTACTTGTGATAATAGTTCTTTTAATGCTTCTGCTCCCATTTTTGCTTTAAATGAACCTTTTCCATATTGTTCTTCTGCTTCATGGTATTCTTTTTCGTTTAATACTTGGCATTTTTCTAGGTTACTTGTTCCTTTGTCTATTACTACATATGATGCAAAGTATATTACTTTTTCTAGGTTTCTTGGTGATATGTCTAGCATTAAGGCTATTCTGCTAGGTATTCCTTTGAAGTACCATATATGTGCTACTGGTGCTGCTAATTCAATGTGTCCCATTCTTTCACGTCTAACTTTTGCTTTTGTTACTTCAACTCCACAACGGTCACATACGATTCCTTTATATCTTACTCTCTTATATTTTCCACAGTGACATTCCCAGTCTTTTGTTGGCCCAAATATTCTTTCACAGAATAAACCGTCTTTTTCTGGTTTTAGTGTTCTATAATTTATTGTTTCTGGCTTTTTTACTTCTCCTTTTGACCATTCTCTGACTTTTTCGTCTGATGCCACTCCTATTTTTAGTTTGTTAAAAATATCTAATTCGTCCACTCTTTTTCCTCCCTTTTAATATTGGGTGTTTATTTCAAAACAGATTTCAAAGTCTTTCCATTGCTCGAACAATTCCTTGGGGTCGCTTTTTGTCTTTTTGAAATTTATTTAGTTAGTTCTTTTTGTATAAATTCTTTAATAACTGGTATATCTTCAATTGCTGTATAATACTTAAGCATATGTTTTAATATCGTGATATCTCTATTATCCATATATCATCACTCTTTCTTTTTTTATGTTATCATAAAATTCTTGTTCCCAGTCTTCCATGTTATTTTCTTCAAAACATTCTTCTTCTATTAAATCAACTTCTTTTTGTAATGCTTGTTTTAAAGCTTCTAGAATGGCTCCTATTATTAATAAACTTCTTATGTTTTTAGCAACTATAATTATATCAATGTCACTATTTTCATTGTAGTCTCCTCTAGCATAAGAACCAAAAACATATGCTTTTTCAACTCCATATTCTTTGAACACTGGCTCTGTTAGTTTTTTTATTTGAGTAATTGCCTCTTGATTTTTTTCACTATTTTTCATAGGCTTTTCTCCTTAATTTAAATAAAAATCTTTGTTATATATTGTTTTCCCATTAAAATTAATAATAAGTTCTTTCCTCTCAATTTCTGTGACCATCGATGGTCCTTTAGAGTATTTATCTGCACTAACCAACTTACTTGTTTCTATTTTAACTTTAAAACCAAAATGTATTAATATTGCTATAATTATCTCAAAAATTATAACTATTATAGCTCCTATAATGATTTTTTTATATTCATTCTTGTTACTCTTTCATTACTCGACTAATTTTATAAAACGGAATAAATTAGGTATATTACTAGGCAATTCGGAAAGTAAAACCGGAGGCGTACGTCTGTACGTTGAGGATTTTACTTTTCGAATTAACGACGTAAGATGCCTGATTTAGTTCGTTTTTACAAGGTTCGTTTTACTAGATAATATCCTCATCATTATCAATATTGTCATTTGCTAGGTCACTATCAAATAGCATTTCATCGCCTTCATCTCCTAGTTCTTCAAAGAATTCGTCGCTGTCTTCTTCTATGGTGTTTGTTTCGTCATCTAGTAGTATGTCATCTTCAATTTCTTCGCTGTATCCATCTAAGTCTTCATCCATGATTACTTGGTCTTCTGATAGGACTTTTTTGTCTTTTTCTGGGTCATATTCGATACCCTCTTCTATGTTTTCTTTTAGTTCTAGTTCTTGGTTGTCTTCTGAGTATAGACGAACGTCTAAACCTAGTGATTGTAGTTCTTTTACAAGAACTTTGAAGCTTTCTGGAACTCCTGGTTCTGGTACGTTTTCTCCTTTTACTATTGCTTCATAGGTTTTTACTCTTCCTACAATATCATCTGATTTTACTGTTAGCATTTCTTGTAATGTGTATGATGCACCATAAGCCTCTAATGCCCAAACTTCCATTTCTCCAAAACGTTGACCACCAAATTGTGCTTTTCCTCCTAATGGTTGTTGTGTTACTAGTGAGTATGGTCCAGTTGAACGAGCATGGATTTTGTCGTCTACTAAGTGGTGTAGTTTTAACATATACATAACTCCGACTGTTATTGGTTTATCAAATGGATCTCCTGTTCTTCCATCATAAAGGATTGTTTTTCCATTTTCATTCATGTTTGCTTCTGCTAATAATTCTTGAACGTCTTTTTGAGTTGCTCCATCAAATACTGGTGTAGCAATTTTCCATCCTAGTGCTTTTGCTGCTCCTCCTAAGTGTACTTCTAAAACTTGACCTAAGTTCATACGTGATGGAACACCTAATGGGTTTAATAAGATGTCTATTGGTGTACCGTCTGGCATGAATGGCATGTCTTCTTCTGGTAATACTCTTGATATAACACCTTTGTTACCATGACGTCCAGCCATTTTGTCTCCTACTGATATTTTTCTTTTTGTTGCTATATAGCATCTAATTATTTGGTTTACACCTGGTCCTAATTCGTCTGAATTGTCTCTTGTGAATATTTTTACATCTACTATTGTTCCTTGTTCTCCATGTGGTACTCTTAGTGATGTGTCTCTTACTTCTCTTGCTTTTTCACCAAATATTGCTCTTAATAGTCTTTCTTCTGCTGTTAGTTCTGTTTCTCCTTTTGGTGTAACTTTACCTACTAAGATGTCTCCTGGTCTTACTTCTGCTCCAATACGGATAATTCCGTTTTCGTCTAGGTCTTTTAGTGAGTCATCTCCAATGTTTGGTATGTCACGTGTAATTTCTTCTGCTCCTAGTTTTGTGTCACGACATTCACAGTCATATTCTTCTATATGGATAGATGTGAATACATCTTCTTTTACTAATTTTTCGTTTATTAGAATAGCGTCTTCGTAGTTGTATCCTTCCCATGTTGAGAATGCTACTAATACGTTTTTACCAAGTGCCATTTCTCCATTTTGTGTAGATGGCCCGTCTGCAATGGCATCTCCTTTTTTGACTTTTTCTCCTTTTTTAACAATTGGTTTTTGATTAATACATGTACCGCCATTTGTTCTTTTGAATTTGCGAAGTTTGTGTGTTATTGTTTTTCCACTATCGTATTTTACTGTAATTGCGTCTCCTGTTACTTTTTCAATTGTTCCATCTTCTTCTGCTAGTACTAGTATTCCAGAGTCTTTGGCTGCTCTATATTCAATTCCTGTTCCTACTATTGGACTTTCTGTTATCATTAATGGAACTGCTTGACGTTGCATGTTTGCTCCCATTAAGGCTCTTTTTGCGTCATCATGTTCTAAGAATGGTATCATGGCTGCTGCAATAGAAACTAATTGTTTTGGTGAAACGTCAACATATTGCACTTTTTCACTGTCTACTTCGATAACTTCGTTTTTAAATCTAACTCTGATACGTGGATTTACGAATTTTCCATTTTTGTCAACTGGTTCAGATGCTTGTGCAATTATGTAGTTGTCTTCTACGTCTGCACTCATGTATTCTACTATGTCTGTTAGTTTGTGTGTTTTTGGGTCTACTTTTCTATATGGTGTTTCGATGAAACCATATTCGTTGATGTTTGCAAATGATGAAAGCGCTGATATTAACCCAATGTTTGGCCCTTCTGGTGATTCTATTGGACATAGTCTTCCATAATGGGTGTAGTGAACGTCACGAACCTCAAATCCTGCTCTTTCTCTTGTTAGTCCTCCTGGTCCTAATGCTGATATTCTTCTTTTATGTGTTAGTTCTGAAAGTGGGTTTGTTTGATCCATGAATTGTGATAGTTGTGAGCTTCCAAAGAATTCACGTATTGCTGATGTTATTGGTTTTGTGTTTATTAATGTTTGTGGTGTTACAACGTCTAAGTCTTGTATTGTCATTCTTTCACGCACTACTCTTTCTAGTCTTGTTAGTCCTATTCTGAATTGGTTTTGTAATAGTTCTCCAACTTGACGAATTCTACGGTTTGATAAATGGTCTATGTCATCTGGTTTTCCTAGTCCATGTGATAGGTTTAATAAGTAGTTTATTGATGCTATCATGTCTTCTGTTGTTATGTATTTTGGCGTTAATTCACTTTGTCTTTCTTCTATTATTTTTACTAGGTCTTTTTTGTCTGTGTTGTCAATGATATTTTTTAATATATTGTAATTAACCATTTCTCTGAAATGTAGTTTACTTAAGTCTACATTTGGTAGTATTTTGTGTATATTTACTGTGCTGTTTCCAATTACTCTTACTTTTCTTTCTCCAACTAAAATGTCTACTATGTTTATTCCAGAATTTTGGATGTTTTCAGCTATTTCTTCTTCGATTATTTCTCCTGCTTGTACAAAGACTTCCCCTGTTTCGCTGTCTATTATGTCGTTTGCTGCTATTTTGTCTTTTATTCTTCCTGCTAATCCTAGTTTTTGGTTGAATTTGTAACGTCCTACTTTGAATAGGTCATATCTTTTGTTGTCATAGAATAGACCATTAAATAAGTTTCTTGCAGCGTCTGCTGTTGGTAGTTCTCCTGGTCTTAGTTTTTTGTATATTTCTATTAGTGCTTCGTCTTGGTCTTTTATTGTGTCTTTTGCTAATGTTGCTGTTATCATTTCTTCATCACCAAATAGTTCTCTTATTTGGTCGTCTGATATTATTCCTATTGCTCTTAATAGTGTTGTTACTGGGACTTTTCTTGTTCTGTCAACACGTACATAGAAGATGTCGTTTCCGTCTGTTTCGTATTCAAGCCATGCACCACGTAGTGGCATTACTGTTGAGTTGTATGTTCTTTTTCCTGTTTTTGTGTCAAATTCTTCTCCATAGTAACATCCAGGTGAACGTACTAATTGGCTTACTACAACTCTTTCTGCTCCATTGATTACAAATGTTCCACTGTCTGTCATTAGTGGAAAGTCTCCTAAGTAGATTTCTTGTTCTTTGATTTCTCCAGTTTCACGGTTGATTAGTCTTACTTTTACGTGTAATCTAGTTGAGTATGTAGCGTCTCTTTCTTTTGCTTCTTCTACACTGTATTTGGTTTTGTCTTCCATGTAATAATCGAAAAATTCAAGAACTAAGTTTCCTGAGTAGTCCTCTATTGGTGATATGTCTTTTAATACTTCTCCTAGTCCTTCTTCTACAAACCAGTCATATGAGTCTTTTTGTACTTTGATTAGGTTTGGCATTTCGATATAGTCCCCAACTTTGGCAAAATCTTTACGAGATGCTTTCTCGTAATTTACTTCTTTGATTTTCAAAAAAATCACTCCTTAAAATTTTTTAAGCAGAAATAAATTTATTTTTAAAAAAAGTCCTTCTTAAATATAAGTAGCTTGTTCCTTGTAGTTTTTAGTTTTGTCTGCTTTTACAATTCTTAAAACTTAGGGCTTACTTAATTTAATTCCTCTTTTTTTAATTTTTGATTTTTGATATGGTAACTGTTTTGTGTTACCATTTTTAAAAATTTTGATTTGATTAAATGGCAATAAAAGAGCTGTTGAAAAACTTTGTTTTTCAACTGGCTCTAGCTTTTGTTGTTTTTTCTTTTATTTTTTATTTTAATCATGGTTTTTATATTATCATAAATTGGTGGATTTGTCAATGGTTTCGGGGATTTTTTGTGAAAAATATTATCTCTTATTGCTAAATTTATATACCAAAATTTTACGTTTTTATATATTAAAATTATTAAATATTCGCTTTTTTATTTTGTTTACATAAAAATTGCATCAAGAGAAACGTCCCCAATGCGACATCGTCTCAAATACTCCTGCTGAGGCTAAGCCCATTATTATTCCAGCTAGAATTACTCCTGCCATTACTGCGATTACGCTTTTTTTAAAGTCCATGTCTAAAAAGCTTGCTGCTAAGGTTCCTGTCCATGCTCCTGTTCCTGGAAGTGGTATTCCTACGAAAAGGAATAGTGCAAAGTATAAGCCACGCCCTGCTTTTTCTTGTAGCTTTTTACCTCCTTTTTCTCCTTTTTCTAAGCAAAATGTGAAAAATTTCCCAATGAACTTTTTGTTTGCTCCCCATTCTAATACTTTTCTTGCAAAGAAGAATATAAATGGTACTGGTAACATATTTCCTACAATACATGTAATGTATAGTGGAATTATTGGAATTGCTTCTCCCCATAAGTTGCTTAATCCTACTGGTACTGCTCCTCTTAATTCAATTATTGGTATCATTGATATTATGAATATTAATAAATACTTTTTTAACATGATAAACTCCTTTTTTATATTATTTATTAAAAGTTTGGATAATAAATGACATCTATTTTCTTAGTTTCTTTACTGCAATTTTGTATTCTACATAGTCTTCTACTAATATTCGAATTACTGCAATTGCTGGTACTGCTAAGAACATTCCTAAAACTCCAAAGTAGGCTCCTCCTACTGTTATTGCAAATATTACTAATAGTGGACTGATTTTTAATGATTGACCAATTATCCTTGGGTTAATTATGTTTGCGTCAATTTGTTGTAATATAATTACTACTATTAACATCCATATAGCTTGTGATAATCCCCCTGTTATTAATGTTATTAATGCTGATATTCCTACTGCTATGATTGCTCCAACATAAGGTATCATGTTGAATAGCCCTATTAAAAATCCTAATAATGGTGCATAACGTATTCCCATTATTGACATAGCAATTGTGACCATAATACCTACGATTATAGCATCTAGGAACTGACTTGCTATAAATTTGAAAAATATTTCGTTTGAACTATTGAAGTATTTATCTAAGTTTTTATATGTTTTTTCTTTTACTACTGCTTCTATTAGCTTTTTAAGAAATTTTAATATTTGGGTTCTTTCTGCTAAAATATATACAGATACTATAACAGCAACAAATACATCAAAAATTCCTGTTACAGCGTCAATTGCACTAATAACATATGATAATATTTTTTCTAGTTGGAAATATTGCTTGATATCTAAATTTTGGATGTTTTGGATTGTGTCATTAACAATTTCACTTTTTAAAATATTATCATTTGGTAGGTTATTGTAATTTGTAATTGCTATTTCATAATAGCTTTGTATATTGTTGACAAAGTCCATTACACTTTCTAATACTACTGGTAATATAAAGTTAATTAATATAATTAACAAAAGTAATATTATAATATATACTGTTAATATACTAAGTTGTCTCGATTTTTTATGTATCCATTTCAATTTTGACTTAGAATACGTTTGCTCAATTTTTTTGCATGGAACATATAGCAGATAACTAATAAAAATACCAACTAAAAATGGTGTTATGATATCAAAGAAAGTTCCTACTACTTTCATAACATCTGTGAAGTTGTCTAATGCCTTAAATATCATAATAAGTGCCACTCCTAATGCAAACCAAAATATCCACTTTTTTCCGTGGTTTTTAATATTATTCATATCTCTTCTTCTCCTTTTTTTATAACGTCTCATATTGGTTGGGCTATTCAGTGCCTGTCCCATTTATGCCCAAAAGGGTCACTCGGTGCCTGTCCCATTTATGCCCATTTTGATTTTTAGTCCTATTGGGCAATGGTCACTTCCCATTATTTCTGGATATATTGAGGCTTCTTCAATTTTTTGTTTTATGGTGTTTGATACTATGAAATAGTCTATTCTCCAGCCTACATTTTTTTCTCTTGCTTTTCCCATGTATGACCACCATGTGTAATTGTTTTCTTTGTTTGGATATAGGTGTCTGAAACTGTCTGTGAAGCCTGCTTCTAATAGTTGTGATATTTTTTGCCTTTCTTCATTTGTGAATCCTGCATTTCCTTTGTTTGTTTTTGGGTTTTTTAGGTCTATTTCTTGATGTGCTACGTTTAGGTCTCCACACATGATGACTGGCTTTTTTTTGTTTAGTTTTAATAGGTATTTTCTTATTTCATCTTCCCATTGTTGTCTGTATTCTAATCTTTCTAGTTCTCTTTTTGAGTTTGGTGTGTAGTTGTTGATTAGATAAAATTTTTCGAATTCTAGTGTTATTATTCTTCCCTCTTGGTCATGTTCTTCTATTCCTATTCCATATGTTACTTGTTTTGGTTTTATTTTTGTGAATATTGCTGTTCCAGAGTATCCTTTCTTTTTTGCACTGTTCCAATAGCTATTGTATCCTTCAAATTCTAATTCTATTTGGTCTGGCCTACATTTTGTTTCTTGGATACAGAATATGTCTGCTTCTGCTTGCTTAAAATATTCTTTAAATCCTTTGTTTACACATGCTCTTATTCCATTTACGTTCCATGAGATTAATTGCATTTTAAATCATTCCTTTTTAATATTGTTTTTTTTTATTTTTGTAACTGTCAATTTGAGATTTAATTAGGTGTGTCAATATGACTTTCTTAATATAGCATATATATGCAAAAATAGCAAGAGTCTCTATGCTTTTAGCATTCTCCCCTTGCTATTTATTTAGTTTACTACGTTTACATTTAGGTATCTGACTCCCCATTGTAGTGCTTCTGCATGTGAGTTTACAAATATGTCTATTCTATTTCCGTTTATTGCTCCACCTCTGTCTTCTACTGTGTATGTGTGACCACCTATGTTTAGTTTTGTTCCAAATGCAAATTGTCTTGATGCTGCTACTGTTCTTCCTGCTGTTGCTTGTGTTCCAGATGCTGTTCTTCCTGTTGTTTTTCCACAACATTTTGCACATGAGCAGTAAGCTGTTACTTTGTAAGTTGCTCCTCCAGATGATGCTGATGTTGTTTCTGCTGTTCTTGGCATTACACTTGCTCTTGATGTTTGTACTTTTTGTACTTGTACAATTTTGTTTACTGGTTCTTTTATTACTACTTCTGATAATACTGTTTTTTCTATTTCTACTTCTTTTTGGTATTTTATTTTGTATGTTACTTCTTTTAATCCATCTTTTCCTTGTTGTAAGACTTTATTTGTTGTGTTTCCTGTTGCTTGTGATGTGCTTTTTGTTACTGTTTCATAAGGGATTTTTACTTGTTCTACTACTATTTTTTCTGTAATTGGTGCATAGTTTTCTAGTAGTTGGTTTAGTGAAGTTTCTACTCCCTTTTCTGATATTTTAGCGATTTGTACTTCATTATATGTTTTGTCTGTAATTTTGATGCTTTCTCCTGCTGTGATTTCGCTTTCTATATTTGGTACTGTTTTTTGGTTTTCTTCTAATATGATGTTGTTTTCTTCTAATATTTCAGATACTTTTGTTTTTGATGTTAGTACTGTCATTTCGTATCCGTTTTGAAGAATGATTTTTACATCACTTAATCTTGTGTTTACTGCCATAACACCAATTCCTGATATTAATATTAATATGATACTAATGCAGATGATTTTCATAATTGAAATTGATGCTCTTTCTTGTTTTTTCATAATTTTAATTACCTCCTTTTTGGTAACAAATGGATTATATCATTACGTTTTCCTTTTGTCAAATTTGGTATTTTTTTGTATGAATTGTGTAATTTGTCCGTATTTTAAAGGCTTTACTTTATTATATGCTAGAAATTTTTTTATATGACTTTTTTGTTTTATTGCTCTTCCGTAAGGGATTTGTGATTTTATAATAAAAATTTCACAACTTAAAATTTTGTTTTTTAATTTTATTATTTTTCACAAAATTATCACATTTTTTTCATATTTTTGTTGTATAAATTTTTTTAATATGTTATTATAATTTTGTATATAATAGATTTAAAGGAGGTTTCATATGATAGGTTGGATTATATTAGCTATTGTTGCTATTATTGTTTTTGCTATTATTGGAATGTATAATGGTTTAGTACAATCTAAAGTAAAAGTAGATAATGCTTGGAGTCAAATTGATGTTCAATTACAAAGAAGATTTGATTTAATACCAAATTTTGTAGAAACTGTTAAGGGATATATGACTCATGAAAAAGAAACATTTGAAAAGATTGCCGCTCTTAGAACTTCTTGGGCTAATACACAAAGTGTTTCTGAAAAGGCAAATTTAGATAATGAATTATCAACTGCATTAAAAACAATTATGGCAGTTTCTGAAAGTTATCCAGAGTTGAAAGCAAACCAAAATTTTAGTGATTTATCTGAGGAATTAAGAAATACAGAAAATAAAATTTCTTTTTCTAGGCAATTTTATAATGATACTGTAACAATGTATAATACAAAATTGCAGGTATTTCCATCTAATATCATTGCAGGTATGTTTAATTTTAGACCACGTGATTTATTTAAAACTGAAAGCGATGAGGCTAGAAAAAATGTAAAAGTTGATTTTGGTTCAAATTCATAATAATAGTTATGGGGGTTGGAGGTTTTTAGAATTCTTCAGCCTTTTTTGAATTTTTGTTTTACAGATTAAAAGTTTAATTACTAATTGTGATATTTATACTGTAATTGGAAAGGATTTAAAATGTTTGAAAATATAAAGAAAAATAAAATGGAATCTGGAATTATTATAGCTATTTTTGTTTTGATTATTACTTTAATTGTTTATTATATTTGTCATGCTCTAAATTTAGGAACTTTTTCTATTGTATTTGCTCTTATTTTTTCTATTGCTTCTGCTTGGGGTTCTTATTATTATAGTGATAAAATTGTTTTATCTTTAAATAGAGCAAGACCTGCAACTAAAGAGGAAGATTTAAAAATTGTTAATATTTTAGATAGTTTGATGGTTACTTCTGGCTTATCTACAAAACCTAGATTATATGTTGTAGATGACTCTCAACCTAATGCTTTTGCAACTGGAAGGAATCCAGAAAATGCAGTTATTTGTGTAACAACAGGTCTTTTAGCTAAGCTTGAATATTATGAATTAGAGGGTGTTATTGCTCATGAATTAAGCCATATTAAAAATTATGATATTCGCCTTAGCTGTGTTGTTTCTGTTATGGTTGGTTTTATCGTTATGCTATCTGATATGTTTTCTCGATTTCTATTTTGGGGTCGTTCAAGTAAAGATTCTAACAGTGATAATAAAGGAAATGGTATTCTTATGATATTAGGTCTTATTTGTTTAATATTATCTCCTATTTTTGGATCTTTGATGCAACTTGCCCTTTCTAGAAAAAGGGAATTTTTAGCAGATGCAACAGCAGTAGAATTTACTAGAAATCCTGATGGTTTAATCTCTGCTTTGCAAAAATTAGAAAATGATGACAATCAGTTGGCTACTGCAAATAGTGCCACTGCTAATATGTATATTGTAAATCCTTTTAAGAAAGATAGTAAAGAGGGTAAGAAAAAGTCTTCTAGTTTGTGGTCTACACATCCTAGCATAGAAGATAGAATTGAGGCTTTGAGAAATTTAAGGTGATTTGGAATAAGAAAAAAGGTGAATGATTTAAAAATTATGACTTTATTGCTTTATTTGTAATATTTATAATTTTTTATTAAAAGAGGGTCCTATACAATAAAATAGGAACTCTCTTTTATTTGGTTATTTCATTAAACAATCATTGTAATTGTTTTTTATTTTTTTCTATTTTAAATTAAATAGTTTTTTTGCATTTTGGTATGTTATTTCTGCAATTTTTTCAAGTTCTTCATTTTTACTATCTGCAATCTTTTTTGCTATGTATTTTACATTTCTTGAATCATTTCTTTTGCCTCTTAATGGTTCTGGTGATAAATAAGGGCTATCTGTTTCGATTAAGATTTTTTCATTTGGTACTGTTTTTATTATTTCTTCTGCATTTTTTGAGTTTTTAAAAGTAATTGGTCCTGCAAAAGAAATATGAAATTCTAATTTTAATGCCTCTTTTACTAATTCTCTATTAAGTGGACAACAATGGAATACTCCTTTTTGTTTTACTGGATTTTTCTTTAAAATATCCAGTGTGTCTGAAACCGCTTCTCTAGTATGGATTACAATTGGTAGGTTTAATTCATTTGCTATTTGTATTTGGTTTATAAAAGCTATTTTTTGTAATTCTTTATTTTCTTCATTCCAATGATAATCTAATCCTATTTCTCCAATTGCTACTATCTTTTTATTTTGTTTTATTTCTTCTTTGATTTCTTCTATCATTTTCCACAATTCTTCCTTTGTTTGTGGAATATCATTTGGTGATATTCCTGCTGTTGCATAGATAAAATCATAGTTTTTTGCTAATTTGATTGCCTTTTTTGAACTTTCTAAGCTATATCCTGCTGAAATTAGCTTTGTTATTCCTGCTTCTTTAATTTGTTTAATTAATTCTTCTCTGTCTTCATTAAATTTTTCATCATCTAAATGGCAATGGCTATCCAAAAATTCCATGTTAATCTCCTTTGTAGGATTTTGGGGCCGTCCCCAAATCCTATTTTTTTAATAGTGTAACATTTGCTACTGCATATTCTTTACAGTGTGATATGCTTAAGTCTATGTTTTCTACGTCTTTTAATTCTATTCCGATTAGGTTGAGCTTTGGTCTGCCTTGTAAATTGTTACTGATTTCAATGTCTTTCCAAGTGATTGAATATTTGTCTTTTATTTGATCTGAAATAGCTTTAAATGTTGCTTCTTTAGCTGCAAATCTTGCTGCATAGTGTTGATATTTTTGGGCCTTTTTGCTTTCACAATATTCGATTTCTTTTTTTGTGTAAACTCTTTCTATAAAAGCTTGTCCTGTTTTTTCATCTTCTATGCTTTGTTTTATTCTTTCTATTTCTATTATGTCTGTTCCACAACAAATTTTCACTAAAACTCTCCTCTTTCTTTTTGATTTACTTCGGAACTTGGATTAACATACATTATTTTTTTAGTAAGATTATCATGTTTATTATGTTGCATAAAAATGAAATTCCTAGTACTACCGCAATGGCTATTGTAGATTTTCTTTCTTTTTCTATGTTGGCTTCTTTATAAAATAAGTCATATTTACTTTTTACTTGCATATATGATTTTTCTAGTTCAAATATTTCTTGTAATTTGTCATTTAATAATGTTCCTGTTTCTTCTTCTGTTATTTCTTGTATCCATAGGTTTTTGGTGAATTCTATGAATTTTTTTCTGGTTCTTTTTACTTTGCTGATGTCTTTGAATTCTATTTCTATTTTTCTTAGATATATTTTTTTGTATAAGTTTAAAATGTATGTGTAAAAGTATTGATTTTCATATTCTTCAGGCAAAATTGTATAGTTATTGATATCTTTACTTGATGAAAATAGTGTCATTCCTAATTTTGTTAGCCCTAGTTTTGCATATTTCCATCTAGAAAATGTTTCTACTTTTTCGTATTCATAGTCTCTACTATTGTCTGCTGGTAAAATGTTGGCATATTTAATAAATTGGTTTTTTATTGCATCAAATGTGTTTTCTTGATTCCATGCTTCTTGGTCTATACAAACATATGAATATGTTAAGAATCTTTCTGTGTCAATATTTAACCTTGTTGCTTCGTTTTGATATCCTGTTATTTCGTGTATTAGTTCTTGGAAAGTTTTTGTGTCTGCAAAACTGTCTGTTTGGATTCGTATGTTATCATAGCTATCTAGGTTTACTAATTTATTATTTATGTCTCTGAATTTGTAATTAAAGTTTAATATGTTGCTAAATTCACTGTATTCTTCTAAGTTTGTTTTCATTGCTAAAAAGCCTATTCCTGTGCTAAAGCATATTATTTCTATTTTTTGTATGTTGAAGAAGATGCCATTTCCTTTTTCTAGTTTTCCTTGTATGTCTTTTTTTAGTGTATATTCAAATATATTGCATTGATTTTTTGCTAATAGTGCTGCTCTTGTTTCTATTGGTAGTTCTTCTAGTTTTTTTAGTTTTGTTGCTCCATAACTAAAACTAGAAAATAGGAATTCCCTTGTTTTTGGTAAAAAGTATTTGTATAGTTTTAAGTCTTTTTCTTTTTGGAATACTTTTAGGTTACAGTTTTTGTCTTTTAACATTTTTAATATATATTTTGGGTATTTTCCTTTGTTTATCACAAATGGATGAATAAAATATGTATATTGATAATTTGTCTTTAGTTCCATTTTTTACTATCAATCCTTCCTAATAGATTCATGGTATGGTATGTTAAGTTTTGTTTTTGAACTTTTTAATTTGTATATAATTTTTCTTTTACATAAAAATGTATTTATGTTCTTTTTTGCTTATTTCATGTTGTAATAGTTCATGTTGATGTCTTTTCCTAAGTGCCATCTACCAATGAAGTCTATTTTTAAGTATTCGTCTAGATTGTATGTTGGTTGTTGAACTATGTTTCCTTTGTTGTCTATTGAACCCCATTTTCCATCTTTTTTTATTCCAGCATATCCATATATATTTTGCTCTGTTGCGTCATCATATGTGTAATCTATTATGACTTTTCCATTTTTGTCTACAAAACCATATTTTCCGTCTTTTTTACTCTTGAATAAGGTGTTTGATGTGTATATTTCTGTAATTGCTTTTTCTTCAAATTTGAAGTTGTAGTATTTGTATTCTTCTCCTTGTTTTAGTTCTATGTAGCCTTTTTCATCATCTAAATCTATTAGTATTCCTGTTTGTTTTACTTCAAATGCAGAGTCTATTATGTTATTACTGAAGTCTTCTTTTTCTGCTATGTATAGGTCTGCTTTTTCGTTGTATGTTATATTTGTATATGTTGGTTCTATTTTTATTTGTTTTTGTAGGTCTATTATTCCATATTTTCCGTTTTGTTTTGCTATTAGTATTCCTGATTTTGCTTCTTTTAGTTCTTCATATTCGTTTGGAATTGTTATTTCTCCATTTTGTTTCATTATTCCATATTTTCCGTCTTTTACATAGATTATTCCGTTTTCGGCATTTTTTAGAATTTCTTTTATTTCGTCATATCCTGCACTTAATACTTCTGTTCCATCTTTTTTTACTAATATTTGTTTTCCTGCTTGTTTTACAACATACATATCGTTTCCATGGATTTTGTCAATTCCATCGTATTTTGCTTCTAATATGATTTGGTTTGCATAGTCTACTATTCCATATTTTCCGTCTTCTTTTTGCACTATAAAACCTGTTTTGTTGTCTTTTCCTAAGTTGTTTATTTGTGTGTATTGGTTTGGTAATATTTCTTGACCTTCTTCATTTAATAATCCGATTTTTCCGTCTTTGGTTGATTTTATTGTGTTTTTTATTCCTTCTAGTGCTATTAGTTCATCATATTGGTATGGTGTTAGTTCTTTTCCACTTAAGTTTATTAATCCGTATTTTCCGTCTTTTTTGACTTTTATTACGTTTTCTTCATACCATATATTGTTGTTTGTGTCTTTGTTTGATATGGCTTCCATTTTCTCATATCCTGTAAATATTTCTTGGTTTTTGCTGTTTAGTGCTTTTGTTTTGTATTCTCCTGTTTGGTAATTGACATCATAAATGCATAGAAATACGTCATTTTTGCTGTTTGGAATTGTTATCATTTCTTCATAAGATGGATCTATTACAATTTCTCCATTTGAGTCTATTACTCCCCATTTTTCGTCTTTATATATTACTGCATAGTCTTTGCTACCTATTTTTAGTTGGTCTTTGTCTTTTGTTAGTATTCCTTTTATTATGAATATAAACATGATTACTACTGCTATTGCTACTATAACTGCGAATACTTTTTTTAGGTTTAGTTTTGGTTCTTCATATCTTTTCCCTCTACCCATGATTAGTGCCTCCTTTTTTGATATTTACAATATATCATAAAAGGAGGCAGTTTTCAATAGAATTTTTTTTAATTTTTAAGAGGTATGTTTTTTATATTTCCTCTTTTTTCTTGAATTTACATACTATTATGCTCATGTCGTCTTTTATTGTTCCAAAGTTGTTGTCTATTGCTTCATTTAAGATTATGTCTGCAATTTTTTTGGTGTTTGTTGTTTCTATGTCTTCTAACATATATTTAAGCCATAGTTCTTTGTTTTTGTATTCTATGTTGGCATCTAAGATTCCATCTGAACACATAAGAAGTATGTCGCTTGTTTCTATGTCTTTGTCAAATGTCTGTATTTGTCCACCATCTATCATTCCTGTTGGTAATGAGTTTGATTTTATTATTTGTACTTTTTTGTTGTTTTTGATGTATGTTGGGCATGCTCCACTTTTGATGAATTCGATGTTTCCATTGTATAGGTCAATTATTGCTATGTCAAGTGTTGCAAATGTTTCGGTGTTTTGACTAATTAGTGATGTGTTTATTAGGTTTAGTGATATTGTTTTGTCAAATCCAGATAGTAATAAGTTTTCTAACATTCTTAGTGTTTTGCTACTACTTTGTTTTGCTTCTTCGCCACTTCCCATTCCATCACTTATTGCTATTAGGTATTTTCCATCTTTTAGTCTGATGTTTAGCATTGAGTCTCCTGATTGCTCACTTTTGCTTTTCATGGCTTCTCCTGTGCCAATTGCCATTACATATTTGTCATCTGATATGAAGTTTATTTTCTTGCCGATACTTGCTTCTTCATTTAATACGATTTTTTCTTTTAATACTTGTGTTACTATTTTTTCAATTGTTTCTATTTTTGCTGTTTCTAGTATTTCTTCTACATAGATTTCTAAAATGTATCTTCCATCTTTTTTTATTGATAGTTCTTGTATGTTGATTTCTTTTTGTTTTAGTATTTCTAGTATTTGTGTTTTTTCTTTTTCGTATTTGTATTGATTTTCTATGTCATTTTCTATTCCTTTTGCAACTTTTTGGATTGCTTTTGATACTCCATGTAATTGTTTGTTTATGTTTTTGTTGCTTTCTTCTACTTTTTTCTTCCAAATAAAATCTGATTTTGCTACTTTGTATGATATGTTTATCATATGAATTATTTGTGAGATGTTTTCTTCTAGATATGTGCTTATTTCTTTGTCGTCAAATCCTACTATGTAGCTGTTACATTTGGCAAATAGTTCTAATAAGGCTTCTCTTTCTATTTCTTGCTTGTCTAATAGATATTTAAAAATTTCATCTATTATTTTGCCCTCTGTATCTGCCATGTCTTCATATAACATATTGTTTTTATATGGCTCTAGATTCCCTAGTAATTCTGTTATAAATATTTGCTTGTTTGATTCATATGAAGTTTCTTTGTTTGGTTCATATGTTGTTGCCATATCTTGTATTGTTTTTGATACTTGGTTTAATGTTTTTGCTACTTCTTTACTTTTGTTTAGTCCGTTGTTTGGTGTAATTGGTAATAGTTTTGTGTTTCCAATGAATTCTTCTAGTTCTATGTGTATGTTGTTTGGAACTGCTAATAGACCAATAAATGCTATTAGAATTTCTTTGAAGTGGATTAGTTCTACTGTATATCCATTTGATACATATGCTAGTACTACGTTTCCTAAAGCAAATCCTACCACTACTCCAATTTTTCCAAATCTATTTAATATTCCTGCCATCATTCCTGAAATTGCATATGATGCTATCATAATTGGTTCTGTGTTTGTTATAACTCCAATAGTTACTCCTATTGTTACTCCTGCTGTTGTTCCTACTAAAATTCCATTTTTCCATCCTAATATCATAACTATTAAAATGCTTAGAATATTTCTAATTCCGAATCCAAATAGGCTTAAATCTCCTAGTGCTCCAACGCTTATTGATAGTAATAGGCTTGCTCCTATTACTTCTTCAATTGTGAATGCTTTTTTGTTCCAAAATTCTTGCAATACTACTGTTGCATTTACGAATATTTTGTAAAATACTACTCCAATAATTGATATTGTTATTCCAGATAAGACATCATATAGTGTGAATCCTGCCATTGCTAGTTTTATGATTTGTATTATTATTGTTGCTATAAATATGTTTTTTCCTATTTTGATTTTTTCGTTTCTTTCTGTTTCATTATATACTGGTTTTATGATAAATAGTGTTGCTAGTAATACTAGGGTTGTTAGGAAATACCCTAGTGCTCCTCCTATTCCTGCATTTATTAAGTTTCCTATTAATGATGCCAATATTATCCCTAATATTGGTACTGATGATGCTAGGCAGGCTCCTAATATGCTTATACTAAAAATTGAGAATTCTCCTCCTAATGTTACCATTGATAACATGAATGAGATTACATATATAACTATGTTTTTTATTGTAAATATGTTTGAGAATATATTTACTTTATTATTATTTTTTTCTATTGCATTTTCATTTTGAAACATCCTTACCACCTCTTCGTTTTTTAGATACAGTTTGGAAAAGATATTGATTTTTATTTTTAAAAATCTTTCTAAACTGTAATTTTATGCTTATTATACTACTTGTCCTTTGTGGTTTTTTGTCTTTTTTAGTAATCTATTTCAAAAAAGTTTTCTATGTTTTTTTATCTTTCTTTTTCTTATTCTTACTTTTTTTATTTTTTTCGTTTTTTATTTTATTACAGATTAGCAAAAAATGCAATAAAAATGCTAAAAAAGATGAACTTGTATTTACATTCATCTTTTTTATTTATAGCAAAAATCAAAGATTTTACCTATAAAACTAAAACATATTCTACTAAATCACATAAACCAAAAAGTGTTTTGGGCATATTGGTGCCTGTCCCATTTATGCCCAAAAGGGCTACTCAGTGCCTGTCCCATTTATGCCCAAATGTTATTTTAGAATTTTCTTTTTGATTAGGATTATTCCACATACTAGTATTCCTAA
>CAOKGO010000002.1 GCA_948468045.1 uncultured Clostridium sp.
GAAGTTCAGAGAACTTTCCTATAATAGAACAAAAGAGGCATGATTAAAATTTTATAACCTTTTAGATTACTATTTATGCCTCGTCTTTGTTCGCCCGCGAAAATTGCAAAGCAATTTTCTGTGGAATGCTTGATATTATAGGAAGTTCAGAGAACTTTCCTATAATAAAATAAAAAATTGTTGCATAAAATTGCCAAAAAAGTAAATAATATTAATAATATCAAATAATAAGGGGATAGAAAATGTCATTTATCGGTGTTGTTGCAGGTAAAAAATGTTTTGAAAATATAAAGAAAAAAATATCAGAAGAATTTAAAAAAGAGGACATTAACTTAATTCAAATAAATTTAAGAAGTATAGAAAATGTAAAAAATATAAAATTTGAAACAATTATAATAGAAGACAATAAAGAAAAATTCAAAAATCAAGAAGAAATTTTAGAAAAAATATGCAATAACACACAATATCTAGTAATAAATACAGACAAAAACTTGAATGAAAAGCAAATAAATAGCAAAAAATGCATAACTTATGGATTAAATCAAAAAGCCAATGTCACAGTATCTAGTATAAGTGATACAGATGTTTTAGTATATTGGCAGAAAAACTTAAAAAACAAGGCAGGATATACAATAGAGATTGAAGAAAAAAGGATCAAGAACGAGCAAAATACACGATTAAACACCTATGAAATATTAATTATTGATATACTTTTCAAGTTGTATTGTAAAAACATAATAGAGGTAATATAGGAAAAATCTAACTTTTTTGAATAAAATTAACTTTTTATGTAGACAAAACCAAAAAAATAGTGTATAATAGAAATTGTAAATATTTAAGCCTAATGAAAAAAATACAAATACCGATAAAAAACAAAAGTAGGGAGGAAAAAAGATTGGATACAAATTATTTAGAAAACAACTATTTAACACTAGTTGGAAAAGTTACAGGAGAAAAAGAATTTAGTCATGAAATATATGGAGAGAGGTTTTATATTTTTAAATTAGGAATACCACGTTTAAGTGGAAATCAAGACATCATACCTATCACCATATCAGAAAGACTAATAGGTGAAGATGGATTACAAGAAGGGAAAAAAATATTAGTAAAAGGTCAATTCAGATCTTACAACAGTTATGAAAACGAGAAAAATAGACTAATACTAACTGTATTTGCGAAAGACATCATGGAAGTAGAAGAAAAAGAAGAGGAAGAAGAAAACGAAATAGTAAGAAAAGACACAATTACAAATGAAGTAGTATTAGTAGGGTATATCTGTAAAAAGCCTATTTACAGACAAACACCATTTGGTAGAGAAATATCAGACATATTATTAGCGGTAAATAGAGCATATAACAAATCAGACTATATTCCATGTATTGCATGGGGAAGAACAGCAAGATTTTGCCAAAACCTAGAAGTAGGTTCACAAGTAAAAATAGTAGGAAGAGTTCAATCAAGAACATATGAGAAAAAATATGAAGATGGAACTTCTCAAACAAGAGTAGCTTATGAGGTTTCTATTGGAAGTTTAGAAGTAATCGAAGAAAAAGTTGCTGACAAAGAAGAAGAAACAGAAGTAGAAAACCAAGAAGCAGTATAAAAATAGATGGATTGTATAAGTTAAAAATAGATTAGGATTTAGGGACGGCCCCCAAATCCTATTTTTTTATTGCATAGGAAAAATCTAAGATTTACCTATACAACAAAAATATATTCTACACAAATTTGCTAAAGCAAATTTGGCTGACGAACAAAGACGGGGCATGTAAAGTAATCTAAAAGGTCAAAAATTTTAATTATGTTCCTTTTGTTCTTTGGGCATAATTGGGACAGGCACCGAGTAGCCCATTTGCATTTTGGGCATAACTGGGACAGGCACTGAATAGCCCTTTTGGCATTTTGGGCATATCAGTGCCTGTCCTAGATATGCCCAATTAATATATTGAGAGGATTAAGGGAGTTAGGATATGCCCCAAAAGTCCTCTTGTTTTTTATATATTTTTTTGATATAATTTGAAAAAAATGACATTTAAAAGATTTTTTGTGCAAATATAGAAATTTTAAATGGAGGCTAGTTTATAAAAAATACAGAATTTCTTATAAATATATGGGCCTTTAGATCGAAGCAGGAAAGGAAGATTTTTCAATGAAAGAAAAAAATGCAAAGAAGAAAGTAAGTGCATCAATTAAATTTACTGTACTAGCAGTAATGTTAATTGCAGTTGTATGTATTGCACTAACACCAGTAACTTTTCAAAATGATACATATTATACAATAAAAATAGGAGAACATATTGCTAGTAATGGAATAGATGGACAAGATCCATTTTCATGGCATCAAGATTTAGCTTACACATATCCACATTGGTTATATGACTTATTAACTTATTTAATATATAACTTCTTTGGATTTACAGGTATCTATATAACAACTTGTATATTATCAGTTATATTAGGGGTATCACTTTATTTTATAAGCAAAAAACTTACAAAAAACCAAATATTTTCATTTCTAATTACAATAGGAGCAATGTATTTACTTAGGTCATACATTGCAGCAAGGGCACAATTAGTAACATTTATTTTATTTGTACTAACAATTTTTTTTATTGAACAATTTATTGAAACTAAGAAAAAGAAATATGCTATTGGTTTAATTATTATTCCAATCTTAATTGCTAATTTGCATGTAGCAGTATTTCCATTCTATTTTGTACTATATTTACCATATATAGCAGAATACCTAATAACTGTATGTGCAGACATCATTATTTATAGAAAAATAAAGTCATTTTTATTAGAAAATAAAATAAAAAGATTAACCAAAAAAGGTGGACAAGAAGAAAAAATAGAGGAATTGAAAAAGGAGTATGAATTATTAGAAAATGAAAATGACAAAGTAAAAGTAAAAAGAACAAAAGAATTACAAAATCCATATAAAATAAAATTAGAAAAAAAATCTAATGTTAAATGGCTAATTTTAATTATGATTATTTGCTTATTAACAGGATTATTAACACCATTAGGAACTACGCCATATACATATTTATCAAAAACAATGCAAGGAAATACAACACAAAACATTAATGAACATTTGCCAATGACTTTAGTATCAGACACAGGGATACTTTGCACATTGATTTTTATTTTAGCTATTTTGATTTTTACAAAAACGAAGATTAGATTATGTGATTTATTCATGTTAGGTGGATTATGCTATTTAATGCTAAAAACGAAGAGGCAAGCAACAATGTTTGTTTTAATGGGGTCATTTATTTTAAATAGATGGATGGTTCAATTAATTAATAATTACACAAAGGTTAAAGAAGATGAAATGCTAGAAAAAATGCTAAATCTTGCAGGTGTAATAATTATAACAATTGTAACTTTAGCATTAAGTTATTATTTTGCAAAAGATAAATTTGATGATAAATATGTAGATGAAAGCACCTACCCAGTACAAGCTTCTGATTTTATCTTAGAAAATATTGATTTAGAAACATCAAAATTTTACAATGAATATAATTATGGAAGTTATTTACTATATAAAGGAATACCAGTATTTATAGACTCAAGGGCAGATTTATATGCACCAGAATTTAGTGAAAAACAAGATGATATTTTTTCGGATTTTATAGATACTTCAAGCATTGGAAAGTTTTATGGAGATATTTTTAAAAAATATGATATGACACATGTAATTACTTATAAAAATTCAAAAGTTAATATGATTATAACAAAAACAGAACCAGAAAAGTATAAGGAATTATATCAAGATGATTACTTTGTAATTTATGAAATTGTAAAATAGTATTTTTAAATACTAATTATTTAAGATAAATAAGGCAAAAGAAAAAGAAAGTTAAAACTAACCAAATTTGTGCCTTGGGAAAGGATGAGATCCAAAGTGAATAAAAAGAGAAAATTGAGCAAAGAAGCCATTTTATTAATTAGTATCGTACTTATTATTGTTTTGGTAGACCAAATAACAAAAATTTGGGTTCAGAGCTCAGAAGAAATTAATGTTATTTCTGGAGTATTGACCTTTAAAATTAATGAAAATAACAAAGCCGCTTATGGAATAGGATCAAATTCAAAAGCTATGTATTTTGCTACAAATTTGGTTATTTTAGGAGTGATTTTTAAATTTATTTCTACACAAAATGAGTTTGTAGATAGAAAATTGAAAGTTTTTCTAAGCTTTATTTTAGCAGGTGGTATTTCAAATGTAATTGATAAGCTAATAAGAGGATATATAACTGAATTTATAGATTTTAGACCAATTGTTAATTTGCCAGTTATAAATATAGCAGATTTATTTATATTAATTGGTTGGGTAGCTACTGCTGCTATATTTGCCGCTTTTACAGTCAAAGAGTGGAAGAATAAAGACTAAAATTAATATTTTAATTCTTTGACTATTATACTTTAATAATATGTGGCTAGAATAGTAACAAATAAAAAAATAATAAAAGGAGTAGTGAATTTTGGAAACTTTTGTAGTTAAAAAAGAAGATGACAAAATTAGAATAGATAGTTATTTGGCAAAACAAAAGAATGGACTATCTAGGGTAGCAGTACAAAGGCTAATAGAAGAGGAAAAAATATTAGTAAATGGAAAAAAAACAAAAGCATCTTATAAAATACAGGAAAATGACAAAATAATAGTAGAAGAAGATAAGCCAAAAGAAACTAATCTAAAAGCACAAAACATTCCAATAGAAATAATTTATGAAGACAAAGATATAATTGTTGTTAATAAACCAAAAGGAATGGTAGTACACCCAGCAAATGGAAATCCAGATGGAACTTTAGTAAATGCAGTTATGGCAATTTGCAAAGACTCTTTATCAGGAATTGGTGGGGAAATAAGACCAGGCATAGTTCATAGAATTGATAAAGACACATCAGGAATTTTAATTGTTGCAAAAAATGATAAGGCTCATATTAATTTAAGTGAGCAAATAAAAAATCATCAAGTGAAAAAGACATATATAGCAATTGTAAGAGGTATTGTAAAAGAAAATGAAGCAACTATAAATATGCCAATTGGGAGAAGTACAAGAGATAGAAAAAAGATGGCAGTTGTGAAAAATGGAAAAGAAGCAATTACGCATTTCAAGGTATTAGAAAGGGACTTTGAGCATAATATAACATTATTAGAAGTCACAATAGAAACAGGAAGAACACATCAAATAAGGGTACACTTGTCTCAAATTGGATACCCAATTATTGGAGATGCAGTATATTCAAATGGCAAAAATGAATGGGGAATACAAGGACAATGCTTACATGCAAAAAGTTTGCAATTTAAGCATCCAAACACAGGAGAAGAAATGTATTTAGAAGCACAATTGCCAGAATATTTTAAAGTGATTTTGGAACGGAGAAAAAAATTAATATTATTAAAGCCTAAAGGAACTAATAAATCAAAAGGAGTAAAATGTTATGCCATCATGGATTACACATTTGGTTGTTGCAAATGAAATACAAACTAAGGAAAGAAATGAGTTTATATTTGCAAATGTTATGCCAGACATTTTAGAGGGATATAATGTAAAAAAGGTATCTGAAATTATCAGAGATTATTCAACACATTTTCCAAAATTGAAAGAATTAAATAATATTATTGTTAAGTTACCAGATATAGAATATTTTAAGGAAAAATATAAAAATCAGATGTCAAATCCAATTATAAAAGGCTATTATACTCATTTATTAACAGATTATTATTGGAATAATTATGCAGTTGGAAAGTATTTCTATAATTTTGACAAAGAAAAAGATTTAGTAAAATTAAAATTACAAGATGGTAATGAAAAGATATGTACATGGGATGAGGCAGTAAAAATCAAACAAAAGGACTTTAGTCAATTTACAAATTATTTAAAACATAATAAAAAGATGAAAACTCCTATTTTTACTGAGAAAATAGAAGAGTATAGCAAAGAACTAGATGAATTTGAATATACAAAAGATGATATAAAAAATACAGTTGCATATATAGAAGAATTGGTACAAGAAGAAAACAAAGAAGAAAAAGAAGAATATAGTATGTTCACAAAAAGTGAATTAATACAAACCTTAGAAGAAAATATTTTATGGGTAAAAGAAAAATTAGAAGAATTAGATATAAAGGAATAAAAGTGTCATTATAAAAAGCTTATAACTTTTTATATCATACTTACATGCCATGTTTTGTTTGCTATTTTACTTAAGAGCAAATTGGAAAGGAAGATAAATTTGGAGGAAATACGATTACAAAAATATATTGCAGAAGCAGGAATTGCATCGAGAAGAAAGGCAGAAGAGCTAATAGAACAAGGAAAAATCAAAGTAAATGGAAAAGTAATAATGCAGTTAGGAACAAAAATCATACCAGAAAAAGACAAAGTAGAATATGATGGAAAAATTGTAACAGTTTCTGAACAAAAAGTATACATCTTATTAAACAAGCCAATTGGATATGTAACAACAGCAAATGACCAATTTAATAGACAATCAGTATTAGATTTAGTAAAAATAAAACAAAGAATTGTGCCAGTAGGAAGATTGGACATGTACACATCAGGTGCTTTAATACTAACAAATGATGGAGACTTTGTATATCAAGTAACACATCCAAAACATGAAATAGAAAAAACATATACAGTAACTTTAAAAGGTCAAGTAACAAAAGAAGAAGTAGAAAATTTAAGAAATGGTGTAAAAATAGAAGAATATATAACAAAACCAGCAAAAGTAAAAATACTAAAAATTGAAAATGAAAAACATCAATCTAGGCTAGAAATCACAATACATGAGGGAAAAAATAGACAAGTTCGTAAAATGTGTGAAGCAATTAATCATAAAGTACTAGCCTTGCATAGAAGCAAAATTGCAGGAATAGGAGTAAAAGATTTGCCAATTCGGAACATGGAGAAATCTAACCCAAAAAGAAATTTTGGGCATAATTGGGACAGGCACTGAGTAGCCCATTTGGGCATAACTGGGACAGGCACCAAGTAGCCCAAACTGGAATTTTGGGACAGCTTTTCTTAGAAGTAGTAGAAACTTAGCAAAAAGTATTTACAATTAAAATGTTTTTTTGATATAATAAGAAAAAAATAGATGAAATGCGATTAAAATAAGAATATAAAAGAAGTGTACAAATAATACGGAAGAGAAGGAGCATATAAACAAATGGAAACATTAAAATTTAAGCCTGAGGGATGGAATAATGAAGTTACTCCAGTGGATGAAAGGAATTTAAGTCATTATATAGAAAGAAATGAGACTTTACAAGGGTTAGTAAAAAAATGTGATAATGATTATAACCTATATGTTTCATTTGAAAATGGATTGACTGGTATTATGCCAAGAAAAGAGGTAGAAGCTATTAATGTAGAGGATAGTGGGTTACCAAGAATAAACTTATGTACAGGTAAAGTGCATAAATTTGTCCAATTTAAGATAAAGGAAGCTAAAGAAGAGGATAATAATATAATTTTATCAAGAAAAGAGGTTCAACAAGAGGCTTTAGAGTGGATAAAAAATGACTTAAAAGAAGGTGAAGTTGTAACAGGAATTGTTAAGAGTATCAAACCTTATGGAGCATTTATCGAGATTGGTGGAGGTATGGTAGGTCTTGCATATATTGAAGATTTATCAATTGCAAGAATAAAAACACCTTATGAAAGGCTAAATATTGGACAAAAAGTGCAAGTTGTAGTAAAATCTATAGACAGAAACAATGGAAAAGTCATTTTATCATATAAAGATACTTTAGGGTCATGGGAAGATAATGCAAAAAGATTTACAGCAGGAACGAAAACAAAAGGAATTATAAGAGAAACAGAAAAAAACAAAAATGGAATTTTCATTGAATTAACTCCAAATTTAGTTGGAATGGCAGAATATCAAGAAGGGCTTGAATACGGGCAGAAAGTAGATGTCTATATTAAAAAAATAGATGACCAAAGAAAAAAAATAAAACTATTAATTGTTTAATAATAAATTGGAAAGCTTTAATATTATCATAATTTTAACATTTTTTTTGGCTTTCTAAATATATAAAAATATCTGCAATTAGCAGGAGTTAAAGGAGGAATTTAAAATGGTTGAAGATAACCAAATTAAAGCACAAGTATCACCTTTTGCTATTAGAGAGGGTGAAATCAAAACTTTTGATGGAAAAGATGGATATGTTTCTATGAATCAAATTGTACATAAGATTGATATAGGGCATATTAATGAAATCCATTTTGCTATTTTAGAATTAGTAAATGAGTTTGAATTTATTACATCAAGACAATTATATCAAATGCTAGAAATTAAGGGGATAGACCCTAAATCACAAGATAAATTGAACAATAAATTAGAACAACTAGTAAAATCTAAGATTTTAACAAGATATTATTTTACTTCTGATGAAGGAAAAGGAATTTACAGAATTTATTGTTTGGAAAAAATGGGAAAATATTTGTTGAATTCGAAAGAAATTGACTGCAAATGGCAACCATCTGATAATACAAAGCCAGTTCCTATGATTAAAAAAAGATTAGCAGGAAATCAAACTTTAATTGCTTATTTAAGGAAAGTAAAAGCTTTTGATAGCTATGTTGTAAAACCAGCAATTAATGCAAAAATATCAGGAAAGCTATTCAAAGCAAGTGGTGGAAGCGTAAAATTAACTAAAAATGGTAAATCAATTCAATTTGTTTTTGAAGTAATCAGAAGAGAAGATGACTGGCAAAAGAAAGCAGTTGACAAAATGAGGTTGTACAAAGAATTCTATGAGAATTTTGTATTGGGGGATTCTGGATTTAGTGGAATGCCACAACTAATTTTAATTTGTGAAGATGAAAAACATATGGCAGAAACATTTAAGGAAATTGTAAAAAATCAAGTAGAAATACCACAAATTAGGTTGTATTTTTCAACGGATTTAAGACAAAATAAAGAAACTTTAGAAGAAACTTTAGTGGAATTCAAATTAATAGATGGTAAATATAAAATGGAAAATATAGAATTGAAATTGTTAGGAATGTAAGAAACACCAAAGAGTGAAAACATTTAGATATTCAAACACAAAATATAAGAAAAAAGGTTTTAGGTAATTCCCAAAACCTTTTTTGCTTTTTCAATATCTTCATCATTAGCATTTCTAACATTTTCAAGAGAATAGGGAAGACCAAGCCTTTTCCACTTAAATTTTCCCATATCATGATAAGGTAATAACTCTACTTTTTGGACAGTCTTTAAACTATTAATAAAATTCTTTAATTCCAATAAATCTTGTTCATTATCTGTAATTCCAGGAATTAAAACTTGCCTTATCCAAATTGGAATATCATTGCCACTTAAGTATCTAGCAAAGTCCAACTCCAATTTATTAGAAAAACCAACTAAATCTTTGCACTTTTTATCATCAATATGTTTAATATCTAGCAAAACCAAATCAGTTAAATCCAATAAATTTTTAATATCATCAGTTAAAGCAACCATGCCGAGAAGTATCAATACATGTATGAATATGTTGCTCTTTCAAGCGAGAAAACAGTTCTAGCAAAAATTTAACTTGTAACAAAGGTTCTCCACCAGTAACAGTAACACCACCGACGTGGACAAATATAATTTTTATAACGCATAATTTTATCAAAAATATCATCTAAAGAATTATATATTCCATCATTCATATCCCATGTATCACGGTTGTGGCAATACTTACATTGCAAGTGACACCCTTGCAAAAAGATTACAAAACGAATACCTGGACCGTCAACAGTGCCAAAAGACTCAATAGAATGCACTTTTGCATAAAATCTTATATCTCGATTTTCCATCAATAACTCCTTTTGTCGTGTTGGGGACGTTTCTTTTGGGACATTTTTATGTTAATTAGTCAAAACACATGCAAATATAATAACAAATTAAAGTTACAAACTTAGGTTGTGTTTTGCTAAATTAACATAAAAATGTCCCAAAAGAAACGTCCCCAACACGACATTAAATTTTTTCGTGAATTGTTCTGTTGATTACGTCTAGTTGTTGTTCTCTTGTTAGTTTTGTGAAGTTTACAGCATATCCTGATACGCGAATTGTTAATTGAGGGTATTTTTCAGGGTGTTCCATTGCATCTTCTAATAATTTTCTATCAAATACGTTTACATTTATATGATGTCCTGTTTGTGAGAAGTATCCGTCTAACATATTAACTAGGTTGGCAATTCTGCTTTCTTCTGCTTTTCCTAAAGTTCCTGGTGTGATAGAGAATGTGTAAGAAATTCCATCTTCTGCAGAGTCAAATGGTAATTTTGCAATTGAGTTCATAACAGATAAAGCTCCATTTGTGTCTCTTCCATGTAGAGGGTTTGCACCTGGTCCAAATGGACTTCCTGCTTTTCTTCCATCTGGTGTGTTTCCTGTTGCTTTACCATATACAACATTAGAAGTTATTGTTAAGATTGATAGTGTGTGTTTTGAATCTCTGTAAGTATGATGTTTTCTTAGTTTATTCATGAAAGTTTTAACTACTTCAACAGCAATATCGTCAACACGATTATCATCATTTCCGAATTTTGGGAAGTCTCCTTCTGTTTGATAATCAACAGCTAACCCAGTTTCGTTTCGAATAACTTTTACTTTTGCATATTTAATTGCAGATAAAGAGTCAGCAACTACTGATAAACCAGCTATTCCACAAGCCATAGTACGAAGAATTTCTCTGTCATGTAAAGCCATTTCTATTGCTTCATAAGAATATTTGTCATGCATATAGTGAATTGCATTTAAAGCTTTTATATAAATTCTTGCTACATATTCCATCATTTGGTCAAATTTTTCCATAACTTCATTATAATCTAAGTATTCTGAAGTAATTGGTTCATATTTTGGTGTGATTTGTTTTCCAGAAATTTCATCTTTTCCACCATTTATAGCGTATAATAAGGTTTTAGCAAGGTTTGCTCTTGCTCCAAAGAATTGCATTTGTTTTCCGATTTTCATTGGAGATACACAACAAGCAATTCCATAGTCATCACCTAAAGTGATTCTCATTAAATCGTCATTTTCATATTGAATAGAAGATGTTTCAATTGAAAGTTTTGTAGTAAAGTTTTTAAATCCTTCAGGTAAATTTGTAGACCATAAAACTGTTAAATTTGGTTCTGGTGCAGGTCCTAAAGTTTGAAGTGTATGAAGAACACGGAAAGAGTTTTTAGTTACTAATGTTCTACCATCAATTCCCATTCCACCTATACTTTCAGTTACCCAAACAGGGTCACCACTGAATAATTCGTTATATTCAGGAGTTCTTAAGAAACGAACTAATCTAAGTTTCATAACAAAATGATCCATAAGTTCTTGTGCTGCTTCTTCTGTAATAGTTCCGTTTTTTAAATCTCTTTCAAAATAGATGTCTAAGAAAGTAGAAGTTCTACCAATACTCATAGCAGCACCATTTTGGTCTTTAATTGCTGCTAAGTAACCAAAATATAGCCATTGTACAGCTTCTTTACTGTTAGTTGCTGGTTTAGATATGTCAAATCCATATTTAGAAGCCATTACTTTTAATTCTTGCAGAGCATTTATTTGTTCTGATATTTCTTCTCTTTCACGAATAATGTTTTGGCTTAATTCATCAACATTTAAAACATCTAATTCTTGTTTCTTTTCTTCAATTAGAGTGTCAACTCCATATAAGGCAACTCTTCTATAATCTCCAATAATTCTTCCACGTCCATAACCATCTGGAAGACCTGTAATTAAGTGGGAACTTCTAGCAGCTCTAATATCAGGTGTGTAAACACTAAATACACCATCATTGTGAGTTTTTCTGTATTTATGGAAAATTTCTGTTACTTCTGGAGATACTTTTCTTCCATAAGCTTCACATGATTTTTCAACAATTCTAATTCCTCCAAATGGCATAATAGCTCTTTTTAAAGGACTATCAGTTTGAAGACCTACAATAGTTTCTAAGTCTTTGTCAATATAACCTGCTTCATGACTAGATATTGTAGATACAGTTTCTGTATCTATATCTAAAACACTACCTTCACTTTCTTTTTCTTTTTTATATAATTCTAAAACATCATCCCATAATTTTTTTGTTCTATCAGTTGCATTAGCTAAGAATGTGTCATCACCTAAGTATGGTGTGTAGTTTTTTTGAATAAAATCCCTTACATTAATTTCGTTTTGCCATTCTCCACAGTTAAATCCATTCCATTGTTCAAACTTCATAATTACCTCCCATTTTTATTATATTAGCTATAATATAGAAAATTTATAACTTTGAATTTAATAATTCTAAATACTTAATAACTGTAAATCAAATATGAACAAAGTGTTGATAACATTCTATAATTTACTGGTTTTCTAGATTTGTTATTAGATTCAAAAAAATATAAATTTTCTATTATTATTAACATTTTTTATAAATATTATCATATATAAATGACAATTTACATGATATAGAAAACGTAAAATAAAAACTGTTGCAAAAGCAACAAAAAACCAATATTTATAATATTGGTTTTAAGATGAGACATGAGAGTTATAGTTTAAAACTAATCATGCCTCTTTTTTTTGTTATTCTGTTTCAATGTCTGAGTCTGCAATAACTTTTGCTACATTGTAAATTAATCTTTGTTTTTCTGGTGAACAACTTCTAAATAATTCAGAAAATTCTTTGTTTAAGTAATTTTTAGAACTGCTAGAAGCACCATTTAAAACATATCCTTCAGTAACATCTAATAATCCACAAAGCTGATTTAGTCTTTTTAGATTTATATGAGAATTTCCTCTTTCTACTCTACTTAAAAATGCAACAGAAATATCAATTTGTTCTGCTAAGTCTTCTTGTGTTAGATTTTTTGCAAGTCTTGCTTGTTTAATTCTTTGACCAATTACTGTATAATCTAGTGCCATTTTTTTATCAATCCTTTCTCTTAGAAAATTATTAAATTTTGCCTTTATATTCTATGTAACTTAATATAGCATTTTATAGTTTAAATTTACAGAAACCAATAGATGCCAAACGAACCAATAAGTAAAAAGATACTACACTTCAATGGTTTTGTTTACATTCTTACAGTAAACTTGTTCAAAAGTAACCTCGATCTAACAAGTTCCAATAAAGCGAAAGCAAATGTTAAAATATTAAACGGAAGTTGTACAAATAAGATAAACTTATTTGGCAGTGTTGGTATAACACAATGTGAAGTGTAGAAAAAATATGATTTTTGATTGTAATATTTAATGAATTTGTACTGTTTCATGGTTTTAGGTGTATTGACAACAACTAAAAAATAAAATATAATGATAAGGATTTGTGAAAATAGTTTCTCATAAGAAATAAACATTGTTATTTAATAGAAAGGATGATACTAAAATGGAAAATAAAGTATTAATTTTTGGACATAAAAATCCTGATACAGATTCAATCTGTTCAAGTATAGTACATGAAATTTTAGACAAGAAAAATGGTTGGAATGACACAAAAGCAGTAAGAATAGGAAATGTAAATAAAGAAACACAATATGTTTTAAATTATTTGCAAATAGGAGCCCCTGAATTAATTGAAAAAGTAGAAGAAGGGCAAGAAGTAATTTTAGTAGATCATTGCAATTTTGACCAAAGTGTAGATGGAATTGAAAATGCTAAAATAATTAGTGTAACAGATCATCATAATATTGGTAATTTTAGAACAGCTGAGCCATTATATTATAATGCGAAACCTTATGGTTGTACATCTACCATACTTTATGAAGATTTTAAAAGACTTAATCATACAATAGATAAAAAAGAAGCAATATTAATGTTAAGTGCTATTATATCTGATACATTATTATTAAAATCACCAACTACAACACAATATGATGAAAAGGCTTTAGAGGAACTAGCAAAAATAGCTGAAATTGATGTTAATCAATATGGAATAGAAATGTTAAAAGCAGGAACAGATGTAAAAGATTATTCAGAAGAACAATTAATCAATTTAGATGCTAAAGATTTTAATAAAGGTGATATAAAATATAGAGTTGCTCAAATAAATATAGTTAGTATTGATGATGTTTTAAAAAGGGAAGAAGAAATAAAAGCAGTTATTAATAAAACAATAGAAGAAAATGGATTAGATTTATTTGTATTTACAATTACAGATATTTTAAATAGTAATTCAGAAATTATTGCCCTAGGAAAGAAGATAGATGTAATAAAACCTGCATTTGGAAAAGACTTAGAAAATAATAAAGCTTTTTTACCAGGTGTAGTTTCAAGAAAAAAACAACTAGTACCAAATATAGACAAGAATTTATAAATTAATGTTAATATATTATAAATTTATTTTGTGTATAATGATTAAAGATAACTTTTAAAAGTTATCTTTTTTAAAACTATTGCATATTTTAGTAATTAAATCTATAATAGTTAAGTAAGATATAAAGAGGAAAAGAAACGGAGGAGTAGAATGCCAGAAAGAGTGGTAAGAACAAGAAAAGCTAAAAAAGAAACTTTTATGCAAGGAGTTATTACCTTAATTTTTTCACAAGTGCTAATAAAATTACTAGGTTTATTGTATACACTGTACTTAACTAATAGAGAGGGCTTTGGAGATAAAGGAAATGGAATTGTAGCAGCAGGATATCAAATTTATGCTATGCTACTTACAATTTCATCAATAGGAGTTCCAAATGCTATTTCAAAATTAGTTTCAGAAAGGATAGCAGTAGGAGATCATAAAGGTGGGCATAGAATTTTTAAAATTGCTTTTGCAACATTTGCAATAATTGGTCTAGTAGGAAGTCTATTATTATTTTTTGGAGCAAAAATGATAGCAGTTCGGATGGTTACAAATTCCAGAAGCTGAAATGACCTTAGTAGCTTTATCACCAGCAATTTTCTTTGTAGCTATTTCATCTGTTATGAGAGGATATTTTAACGCTAGGCAAAATATTAAGGCTACAGCTAGATCGCAGAGCTTAGAACAAGTTTTTAAAACAACTCTAACAATTATTTTAGTAGAAATTATTGCAATTATCTCAAATGCTTCTACAGAATGGATGGCAGGTGGAGCAACACTTGCAACAACACTTGCAACATTTTCAGGATATGGATATTTATACTTATACTACAAAACAAGAAGAAGAGAAATTGCAACAGAAATTAAATCAACAGTAAATTATAGGTATGAGAGAGTATCAAATATTATAAGAAAAATATTGATGGTTTCAATTCCAATTGCACTAACTGCAATAATGTCTTCTTTAAATAAAAATATAGATTCTTTTACAGTTGTTAGAAGTCTAAAAGAGTTTATGCCAGAAGATATGGCAATTACTCAATATGGAATACTAGGTGGAAAAGTTGATACATTGACAAGTTTGCCATTATCTATTAATGTTGCGTTTTCAACTGCTTTAGTACCAGCTATTTCAGCGGCTAAAGCAAGAAAAGATAAAAAAACTATAACAGAAAAAACATCATTTTCATTGTTAATATCTATGTTAATAGGTCTTCCTTGTACAATTGGTATGTGCATTTTTGCAGGACCAATTTTGAATTTACTATTTCCAAATGCTAGTTCACGGAGAGACAATATTACAAATTAGTGCATTAACAATTATTTTTACTATATTAGATCAAACTATTAATGGAGCTTTGCAAGGATATGGAAAATTAATGGTTCCAACAATATCATTAGGATGTCGGAGTTTTAGTAAAGCTGATTTTAAATTTGATTTTAGTACCTATACCAGAAATTGGAGTTAATGGAGCAGCTTGGGCTTCTGTTGCTTGTCATTTAGTGGCATTTAGTATTGCAATTACATATTTAAGGAAAACAATTAAACTAAATTTAACTTTTTCGAAATTTGTTATAAAACCTTTACTTAGTGTGATTATTATGGCAATTTGTTCTTATTTTAGTTATTTAATGCTATCACGTATAATCACACAAAAATTGGCAACAATAATATCAATTATAATTGCTGTAGTTATCTATACTCTAGCAATTATCGCATTGAAAGTATTTTCAAAAAAAGAAATACAAATGATGCCAGCAGGAAATAAAATCTTCAAAGTATTGGAAAAACTAAAAATTTATTAAAAAAAGAGTAAAAAAAAGAAGGTTTTTAAGTATTTTTGGCGAATTATTTAAAATAGAGGTATATAGTTGCACTATTTAGGGTAACTTATGTACATAAACTATTCAAATCTTATAGGAGGTAATTTAAATGAACAAAGCTGAATTAATCGCAGCAATGGCTGCAAAAACAGGAGACACAAAAAAAGCAGCTGAAGCATCAGTAAATGCTTTTGTAGAAGTTGTAACAAACGCATTAAAAAAAGGAGACAAAGTTCAATTAGTTGGATTTGGATCTTTTGAAGTAAGAAAAAGAGCAGCTAGAAAAGGAAGAAACCCACAAACTAAAGAAGAAATCAAAATACCTGCATCAAAAGCTCCAGTATTCAAAGCTGGTAAAGCATTAAAAGATTTAGTAAACAAAAAATAAGAATTTTATATAAAACTATAAATATATGAAACAAAAAATAGCTATATTATTAAATATAGCTATTTTTTTGTTGTATAGAAAAATTAAAGAAATTTCTATAACATTAAGATATTAGAACAAAAGTGGCATGATTAAAATTTTATGACCTTTTAGATAACTTTTCATGCCACGTCTTTGTTCGCTCGCGAAAATTGCAAAGCAATTTTTGCTTGGAACGCTTTATATTATAGGAAGTTCGGAGAACTTTCTTATAATATAAAAAAATTTTTCCTATTTGCAAATATTATTTTTCGTCAAAACTTTACAAAAAATATCATAAATGGTATAATTTGGAATGAAAAGAGGAAATACATAAATGGGAAAGAAATATTTAGAAAAAAATGTATTAAATGCTACATTAGAAAGACTACATATTATGTTTGAAAATTTTGATAATATTTATTTTAGTTTTAGTGGTGGAAAAGATAGTTCTGTAATGATTCAATTAGCAAATATGGTTGCTAAAGAAATGAATAAAAAATTTGATGTACTATTTATTGATTTAGAAGCACAATATCGTTATACAATAGAACATGTAGAAGAATTAAAACAATTGTCACAAATTAGAGATTTTTATCATATCGCATTACCAATCGCTTTAAGAAATGCAGTATCAGTTTTACAACCCAAATGGATTTGTTGGGAGGAAGAAAGCAAACATTTATGGATAAGAAAAATTCCAGAAGATAGTATAAATGTTAATAATTGTCCGTTTTCATGGTTTAAAAAAGGAGAAGAGTTTGAAGAATTTATAGTTCAGTTTGCTGATTGGTACCAAAAAAAATATAAGGATACAGTAGCTTGTGGAATTGGAATTAGGACAGATGAAAGCTTAAACAGATTTAGAACAATAGCATTTCAAGATAAAAAAATTACTTTTCAAGGACATAATTGGACAACTAAATTAAAAGTAAATGAAAAGCATATTGATGTATATAATTTTTATCCAATTTATGATTGGAGAACAGAAGACATTTGGGGAGCTGTTAGTAAGTTAGATTTAAAGTTTAATTATATTTATGAATTGATGTATAAAAATGGTATAAGTATTTATGAACAAAGGCTTTGCCAACCATATGGAGATGACCAAAGAAATGGATTAGATCAATTTAAAGCTTTAGAGTATGATACTTGGACTAAAGTAGTAAATAGAGTAAATCGGTGTTAATTTTGGAAATATCTATTGTAAATCAACTGCACTTGGAAATATAAAATCTTGTAAGCCAAAGTTTATGTCTTGGCAAGAATATACAATATTTTTATTAGAAAGTATTGGCATTTATAATCGAGATTTAATGCTTCATTATTATAGAAAAATAAAAAAATTTATGATATGGCATAAGAACAAATATGGTGTAAAATTTGAAGATATACCAGATGTAGCAGATACTAAGTTAGAAAATCAAAAAAAGGTAATTTCTTGGCGTAGAATGGCAAGAGCAATAGAAAAAAATGACTTTTATATGAGAAGATTATCATTTGGACAAACAAAAAATGATGATAGAGAATTATTAGAATTAATTCATAAATGGGATAATTTGTTAAACAAAAATACAAAAACAGATGACAAATTATTACAAAAAGTAATTCAAGAAACATGCAAATAAAATATGGAGAGATAATAATGCATTGAAAAGGAGAAAAAGAAATGATTATAAAAATAACAAATGAACATCCAAAATTTTATCAATATATGGGGAAATTTTTCGGTTCTAGATTAATTGAAAGACAAATTAATGACAGAATTTATGATGATAATGGAAAGACATGGTATATTTATGTAGAAAATGAAAAAGTAATGGCATTTATATCAGTTAATAAAAATGTTATTAAAAATATTTATGCTATGAAAGAAGAATATTTAGAAGAAATATTAAGAAAAATTAAAAATGAAAATGTTATTACATACAGTATAGTACCAAGATGTTACAAAAGCTTGTATGAAAAATGTGGTTTTGT
Organism: uncultured Clostridium sp.; assembly: GCA_948468045.1. Classification (GTDB taxonomy): domain Bacteria; phylum Bacillota; class Clostridia; order TANB77; family CAG-508; genus CAG-269. Next base: position 18,498 of record CAOKGO010000002.1, read on the forward strand.
AGTTAGTAAAAATGAAGATTATAAGAATTTTGTTATTATTTATATGGAAACAGAAGTTGCACTTTTAATTGATTAAATAGGGTAAAGAGAAAGGACCAAAAGTATATGAATAAAATAGAATTTCCAGTATTAAACGTAAAAATGGTAGATATAGATAAAGTTATTGCAAATGACTACAATCCAAACAAAGTGGCACCGCCAGAAATGCAATTGCTGAAACACTCAATTGAGGAAGATGGATATACACAACCAATAGTAACTTATTATGATAAAGAAAGAGATATTTATATTGTAGTAGATGGATTTCACCGTTATCGTTGTGCAAAAGAGTACTTTAACTTAAAGCAAATTCCAATAGTTACAATTGATAAAGACTTAGAAAATCGTATGGCAAGTACAATAAGACATAATAGAGCAAGAGGTACACATCAAATTGTTGATATGTCACACATAGTTTTAACATTGACACAAAACGGGTGGACAGAAATGCAAATATCTAAGCATTTAGGTATGGAATTGGATGAAATTATTAGACTAAAACAAATTACAGGTTTAAAAGAAGTGTTTGCAAATCATCAATTTAGTAAATCATGGGAAGAATTTGAAGAAAACAGAAAGAAAAAAGGATGACCTTAAAGAAAAGATGTAAAAAAGGGAAATTTAATATTATAGGAAAGTTCTCCGAACTTCCTATAATATAAAGCGTTCCACGCAAAAATTGCTTTGCAATTTTCGCGGGCGAACAAAGACGAGGCATGAAAAGTCATCTAAAAGATCGTAAAATTTTAATCATGCCTCTTTTGTTATGTTATAGGAAAAATCTCCGATTTTCCTATAACATCAACACATTTAAATGTGTATTTCTCTTAGTTGTTCACGTTTAACATTACTTGGAGCTCCCATCATTAAGTCCTGTGCTTTACTATTTAGTGGGAAAGCAATTACTTCACGTATTGTACAAGAATCTGTAAGGAGCATAAGCATCCTATCAATACCAGGAGCAATACCTGCATGTGGAGGAGCACCAAATTGGAAAGCAGTATATAAAGCACCAAATTTAGATTTAACTTCTTCTTCTGTATATCCTGCCATAGTAAATGCTTTTAGCATAATTTCTATGTTATGGTTTCTAACAGCACCAGAAGATAACTCAATTCCATTTACTACAAGGTCATATTGATATGCTAAAATATCTAAAGGATTTTGATTATTTAGAGCATCTAAACCACCTTGAGGCATAGAAAATGGATTATGGCTAAAGGTTAGTTTTTCATGTTCATCTTTTTCAAACATTGGAAAGTCAACAATCCAAGCAAATGAAAAAGTATTTTTGTCTATTAAATCCAATCTTTTTCCTAGTTCTTCTCTAATTTGTCCAGCAAGTTCTGTTGCTCTTTTTTTATTGTCTGCTATAAAGAAAATTGTATCATCTTTTTCCAAAGAAGCTAATTTCAACAATTCATTTTTTAATTCATTTGGAATAAATTTATCAATTGGTCCTTTAAAACTTAAATCATCTTGAACTTCTAAATATCCGAAGTCCACCCATTCCAATGCTTATGGCATATTGTAATAACTTTTCATGAAAACCTTTAGAAAGATGACCTTTTACTTTTATTGCTCTTACTGTTCTATTAATAAATGGCTTAAAGGTACATTTGTTAAAAAATTCAGATAGGTCAATTATAAAAAGAGGATTTCTAAGGTCTGGCTTATCAGTTCCATATTTTAACATAGATTCATTATAAGAGATTCTAGGGAAAGGGTAGTTAGTTATTTTTTTGTTTGAAAATTCTTTAAAAGTATTATATATAACAGGCTCAATGGCAGTGAAAACATCTTCTTGAGTAGCATATGCCATTTCCATATCTAATTGATAAAATTCCCCTGGTGCTCTATCTGCTCTTGCATCTTCATCACGAAAACATGGTGCAATTTGAAAATATTTATCAATACCAGAAACCATAAGCAATTGTTTAAATTGTTGAGGTGCTTGTGGTAGGGCATAAAATTTACCAGGATGTAATCTACTTGGAACAAGGTAATCTCTAGCACCCTCTGGAGAAGAATTAGTTAAAATAGGGGTTTGAACTTCTAAAAAACCTTGATTTATCATTTCGTTTCTTAAAAATTGAAGTACTTTTGCCCTTAATAATAAGTTATTTTTTAATCTGTCATTTCTTAAATCTAAAAAGCGATATTGAAGCCTTAAATCTTCTCTAATTTCTTGGTTTGTATTCACCTCAAAAGGAAGATTTTTTGTCCTTTTTCCTAAAATAGATATTTCTTCAATACGGATTTCTACTAAACCAGTTTTTAATTTGGGATTAACAGTTTCCTCATCTCTTTTTTTGACTTCTCCATAAATACTAATACAAGATTCTAAAGGGATGTGAGATGCAAAATCAACATCATCTTCTTTTCCGGATGTTACAACTTGTGTAATACCATACATATCTCGTATATCTAAAAATACGAGCCCTCCAAAATCACGAATTGTTTGGACAAAACCAGCAATCCTAACTTTTTTTCCAACATCTTTTAAATCAATTTCATTACAAGTACAAGTTCTATACTCTTTCATTTTTCATACCTCCTTTTGCTATTGTGGACATTTTTTGGTAATATTTGATTCGCAGTCTATTATGTTGGGAATTATTAAATTCAAAAACATATTAAATTTTATAATGCATAACTTATTAAATAAAACCAAAAAACGCCCCAATGCATTTTTATATGCAGGGACGAAATATTCCGCGGTGCCACCCAGCTTGAAAATTAAATTTTGAATTAATTTCCCACTTTATTTTAATTTACTCCAATGTGTTTCACATATTTTAGGGTACCTTAAAGGGCTTCCAGCTAATAACCCTTATTCTCTTGTAAGTATTCACTAAAAAAGCTTTCATTGTACAAACGTAAATAAGATGTTTTTTAATTGTTTTCTATTTTACAATATTATATGAAGATTTGTCAAGTTTTAAACCTTTAATTTTTTAATAATTTTAATTTCGTTATAAAGATTATCAATAATTGCTTTTCTTTTTTCATAGGCTGTTTTGTATTCTTCATAAATAGATAGGTAATTTTCAAGAGTTTCATTATTTTTTAGTAACATCTTGATTCCTTCAAGATAATAATTTTTATCTTTTTCTTTTTTTGCTTTTTCCATTTTTTCTCTATATTTTTCGATTTGTTCAAACCTTTTTAATTCATTTTTTAAATCATCTACATAGCTTTGAATAGAAGAAATTTCATATTCTATGTCATCAATTACAACTTTAAATAAAGTTCTTACAATAACAGGATTGTTTTTACCAAGGTTAGTATTTTCAACAATTTCACCTAATGCATTTGATTTGTTTTGATTTGGATTTGGTTTTGTATTTTCAATTAATATTTTTAAAGTGTCAGAAATACCAATATGTGATTTGTACTGTCTTTTACTAACAATGGCATCATATTCATCTGCTACACGAATAATTTGCCCTTCATAAGGAATGTCTTTTTTAGTTAATCCTTGTGGATACCCAGAACCATTTAGGGCTTCATGATGATAGTAAGCTCCTGCTGCATAAGGTCTTAATTTTAAATCTTTCATACACATATTGTAACCTAAAGTAGTATGGCTTTTCATAGTTTCATATTCTTCTTGAGTTAATTTACCTGGTTTTTGAAGTATTTCAGGTGGAATAAAAAGTTTTCCTATGTCATGTAAATATGCACAAATTGTACAATATTCAGTAAAACCACTACTACAATGCAAATATTCACAAAGTCTGCAAGTAAGACTTGCTACATTTTCACAATGTTTCCTTGTAAATACATCTAATCTGTCTAACATTGTTAGTTGGTATCTCATGCTTTGGTCTAAATTGTAAGATTTAAGGTTTGTTTTATCATAAAAATCAAATTCATATTTCATAATTATCTTATTCCTTTCCAAAGACATTTAGTTTGAAAAAAGAACGTATTTTCCAACAATTCTCTTCATAAGTTTGCTTTAAACATGATAGCATGAAAAAAAAGAAAGTGCAAGTTTTAAATTTAATGATATTATATAATATACAAAACATTTCTTGAAAAAAACCAAATAATCTAGTATAATCTAAGTGAAAGGGGATAGAGAAATCATGGAAATTAATATACTAATAAACAAATCAAAATTAGAAAAAAGAATTGAAGAATTGGGAAAACAAATAGAAAAAGATTATCAAGGAAAAGAATTAGTATTTGTTGGAATATTAAAAGGTTCTGTTATGTTTATGTCAGAACTTGCCAAAAATGTAAAAAGCAATGTAGAATTAGACTTTATGGATGTTTCTAGTTATCAAGGAACTCAAAGTACAGGAACAGTTACAATTAACAAAGATATTAGAAATTCAATAGAGGGAAAAAATGTCATTTTAGTAGAAGACATTATAGATACAGGAAGAACACTAACATATGTATTAGAATATCTAAAACAAAAAAATCCAAATAGCATAAAAATTGCAACAATGTTATCAAAACCATCAAGAAGAGTAATGGAGCTAAATGTAGACTATATAGGTTTTTCAATTGAAGACAAATTTGTAGTTGGTTATGGTTTAGATTACAACGAAAAATATAGGAATTTGCCATATATTGGTTATATTGAATAAAGGAGAACTATGTTTAATTTAGAAGAAGAACTAAAGAAATTGCCTAATAAACCAGGTGTTTATGTAATGAGAGACAAAGAGGACAATATTATTTATGTGGGTAAAGCAATATCTTTAAAAAATAGAGTAAGGCAATATTTTAGAAAAACGGATAAAACGGCAAGAATTGAAAAAATGGTAAGTTTAATTGACCATTTTGAATATATTGTTGTAGATAATGAAGCAGAAGCATTAATTTTGGAGTGTAATTTGATTAAGAAAAATAGACCCAAATTTAATGTTTTATTAAAAGATGACAAAACATATCCATATATTAAAATTGATTTAGCAAATGATTATCCAGGAGTATTTATAACAAGGAAAATTGTAAAAGATGGTTCAAAATATTTTGGACCTTATGCTAATCCAGGTGCAGCTAAAGAAATGGTAAATTTTATTAAAGAGAAGTACAAAATTCGTCAATGTAGAAATTTAAAAGAGCGTTCAAGACCATGTTTAAATTACCATATTAAAAAATGTTTAGCACCATGTATGGGATATATTACAAAAGAAGAATATAGAAAACAAATTGACGAAATTATTGATTTATTAGACGGTAAAACAGATAAATTAATCAAAGAATTAGAAAGTGAAATGCAAGAAGCATCTAAGAAGTTAGACTTTGAAAAAGCAGCTTATATAAGGGACAAAATTCAAGCAATTCAAAGAGTTTCTGAAAAACAGAAAGTATCAAATATTTCTGAAAACAATATTGATGTTATAGGAATTGCAAAATCAGAATTAGAGGTCTGTATTGAAATATTCTTTGTAAGAGGAAGCAAAATGATTGGTAGAGAGCATTATTTTTACAGAGATTTAAAAGATATGGAAGATAAAGAAATTTTATCTCGGATTTATAAAGCAATATTATTTAGAAAACCCTAATATACCAAACAGAATAATGATAAGAGAAGAAATAGAAGATAAGCAAGCAATTGAAGAATGGTTATCCACAAGTTTAGGAAAAAAAGTGGAAATCAAAACACCTAAAAAAGGTGAAAAGTTGCGCTTTGTAGAGATGGCAGAAAATAATGCAAATGTAACATTAAAAAATAAAGAACAAGATAAAAGTGAAATCTTAATGGAATTAAAACAAGTTTTAAAAATGGACAAATTACCAAGAAAAATCGAAAACTATGATATATCAAATATTTCTGGTGAATATATGGTAGCTGCCATGTGTGTTATGCAAGATGGAGTTATAAAAAAGAACCTATCAAGAAGATTTAAAATAAAAACTGTATTTGGTCAAGATGACCCAAGATGTATGGAAGAAGTCATAAAAAGAAGATTAAAACATTCAATAGAAAATCCAAAAGGTGGATTTGGGGACTTTCCAGATGTCATATTTGCAGATGGTGGAATAACACAAATAAGAGCAGTCCAAAACGCCATTCAGCAAGTGAAAAAAGATTTTATGGACAGTGAAAAAAATCATAATAAAGAAGAAAATAAAGAAGAAAACAAAGAAGAAAATAAACAAGAAAATAAACAAGATAAAGAGAAGAATAATAATCAAGAAAAGAAACTAGAAATATTAAAAAAAATGGACATTCCAGTATTTGGTATGGTCAAAAATGACAAACACCAAACAAGAGCATTAATGGACAACTTAAGAAACGAGCTAGAAATATCACAAAACCTAATGAACCAAATAACAAAATTCCAAGACACAGTACATGACACAGCAATTACCTATCATAGAAAAATAAGAGATAAACAAATAACAAAATCAGAATTAGATGAAATAGATGGAATTGGAGAAATAAAAAAACAAGCATTATTAAAGCAATTTGGAAGCGTAGAAAAAATAAAGAAAGCATCAATACAAGAACTAATGCAAGTAAAAGGAATAAACCAAGAACTAGCCAAAAAAATTTTGGGCATAATTGGGACAGGCACTGAGTAGCCCTTTTGGGCATAATTGGGACAGGCACCGAGTAGCCTTTTTGGGCATAACTGGGACAGGCACCGAGTAGCCCTTTTTGTCATAATTGACAAAAAAAGGCCAGAGAAGGCCTAATTGAATCTTCTCTGGTTTATAAATTTTTGCCCACGCAGAAAATGCGTGGCTTTGTTAGCAACCTTATTTATGGTTGCCTTTCTTTTTTCTTTGCTTTCATACTTTTGCCGTCCACTAGAAATCATGGACGGAACATACATCCCAGCTGGGAAAACATACATCGTCTTCCGCCAAGATGAAATATTAAGCACGAAAAAAAAAGTTACGAAGAAAATTCCTATTTTTTTCATAGGAAATTCCTCCTTTCTTTTTGAAATACGGGCATTGCCCACCATAAAGCTACATAAATAGTATAACAAATATTTGGCTAAAAAACAAGCTTTATCAATATTTATATTTAGATAAAAAATAAAATAAATTTGTTATTAAGATGTAAAGTGTAACAAATATAAATTAAATATGAAAAGTTTAGGAATATTTTAGGAAAACTTTGCATATACATATAGGGAAAAAGATGAAAGGGGAATAAAAATATGGAATATGCAAAAGATGAGGTTTTCCAAATTAGTTATGCTACTAAACTTAAACGATTAAAAGGAGAGAAGCAAAGTTGGACAAGTAGGTTGTGCAAAAAGGTTAAAAGTCACAAATTAATTACAACCACAATTATTGCATTTTTGATGTTTGCAACCTGTAATTTGATTATGATATGTGATTTTATGAAAATTTTACAAAATATATAAAATATGATAAAATACTAGTATTCTAAAAAGGAGGAATAGTAGTATTTTTATTACTAAAAAAATATATGAAGATAGCAAATGAATGGAAAGAATATAAAATTTTAGATATGGCTGATGGTCAAAAACTAGAGAGATGGGGAGAAATAACCTTAGCAAGACCAGACCCACAAATTATTTGGAAAGATAGAAGTTTTCCAAATAAATGGAAAGAAATAAATGCTACATATCATAGGAGTAAAACAGGTGGTGGTTCTTGGGAATTTAAAAAGAAGATGCCAAAGGCTTGGCAAATACACTATAAAAATTTAACTTTTAATATTAAGCCAATGGGATTTAAACATACAGGGCTTTTCCCAGAGCAAGCTGTTAATTGGGATTGGATGATTAACAAAATAAAATCTAGTAAAAGAGAAATAAAGGTTTTGAATTTGTTTGCATATACAGGTGGAGCAACTGTGGCTTGTTTATCAGCAGGAGCAGCAGTATGTCACGTTGATAGTTCTAAAGGTATGACGACTTGGGCAAAGGAAAATGTAGCATCTTCTAAATTAGCAGATAAGCCAGTTCGCTTTATTATAGATGATGTTGTGAAATTCGTAAATAGAGAAATTAGAAGAGGAAACAAATATGATGCAATCATAATGGATCCACCATCTTATGGAAGGGGAGCAAAAGGCGAAGTATGGCAATTTGAAGAAAATATATATGATTTAGTACAATTATGTTTGCAAGTAGTATCAGATAATCCACTATTCTTTTTAATTAATTCTTACACAACAGGAATATCTAGCACAGTGCTACAAAATATTTTAAGTGTAACTATGGATAAGAAATATAAGGGAAAGCTAGAATGTGGAGAAATTGGGCTTCCAATGGAAAATTCAAAATTAGTGTTACCTTGTGGAATTTATGCTAGGTGGGAAAAGTAAATGCAAAATTTAAAAATATTATTTGAAGATAATCATATTATTGTTGTAGAGAAAAAGCCGAATATTCCGTCACAGGCAGATAAAACGGAAGATGAGGATATGCTTACAATAGTAAAACAATATATTAAAGAAAAGTATAATAAGCCAGGAAATGTGTATTTAGGATTGGTTCATAGATTAGATAGGCCAGTTGGTGGAGTTATGATTTTTGCAAAAACTTCGAAAGCTGCGGCTAGATTAAGTGAGCAAGTAAGAAGCAAAATTTTTAAAAAGAAGTACCTAGCAGTAGTTGATGGAAAAATTGAAAAACAAGTAGGAACATTGGAAAATTATTTGTATAAAGATGAAAGACTTAATATGAGTCGTGTTGTAAGTAAAGATAAGAAAAATGCAAAATTGGCAAAACTCGATTATAAAGTATTAAAATATAATGAAATAAAGAATCTAAGTTTATTAGAAATCAATTTACATACAGGAAGACATCATCAAATTAGGGTACAATTATCTGATTTTGGGCATAGCATTTTTGGAGACCAAAAATATGGAAATAGAGGACAAGGGAAACAAATTGCTTTATGGGCTTATGAACTTACAATTGAACACCCTATTACAAAAGAAAAAAAAACATTTAAGGATTTGCCAGAAGCAGTTGGGACATGGTGTATTTTAAAAGGAGAAAGATAGCATGAAACAGAAATTGAAAAAATGTTATTAAAGTTAAAAGATACAAATACATTATTAATCATTTCAGCAGACCATGGACATTAAGATATAAATGAAGCATATGGCAACAAACATAAAAAGATAGATGATTTTATAGAAGATTATGTTGCAGTAGCAATATCAGATGCAAGAATGGTTTTAGGTACTCATTTATCAAGAGAAATGAGGCCAATAGATGAAAAGAAAGCAACACATTGTGGTCTAACTAGAAATGAAATGGAAGTTCCATTAATTGTTTTTGATTTAAGAAAGTAGATAATATCTGCTTTTTTTGTGTGTTATAGGAGAAATCGAAAAAATTCCTATAACATAAGCACATTCTACACAAATTTGCTAAAGCAAATTTGACAGGCGAACAAAAAATGTTAAAGCCACATATAATATAAAAAGCAAAAAAATAGAGGGGGATTACCTGTGGCGAAAATACTTGTTTTTAATAATGATACAGATAGAATGGAAACTTATTATAGGGGAGAAGCAGAACCAATGCCATATAATACAAATTCTACTTTAAAAGTACGAGAATTTAGAGGTTCTAGTAAAAGTAATATTTTATGGACAACAAAAAGGTGTATGCAAAGTTGGAATAGTCAAAGATATATTTATGGAGGTCCGATACCAGTAGGATTTGCATTTAAAAGACCATATGAGGGACGGTCATCGGAAACCAAAGTCAACATTATGCAGGTGTAGCTTTTGATGTAGGGCAAACTTTAACTAATGCACAAAGAAATACATTATGGCGAACTGCAAATAATTCAGGAGTATGGAGTTATGTAGAACCAATTTCATTAACACCTACATGGGTGCATTTTGATAAACGTTTTCGGAAAGCCAGCTTGTTCAACAGGGGGATTTCCAACACTTAGGAGAGGAAGTTTAAGCAATTATGTACTAATAGCTCAAGATGACTTAAACACACTAGGATTTCGTACAAATGGGTTAGATGGAATTTTTGGTTCTGGAACACAAAATGCTGTAATTGCATATCAAAGGTCAAGAGGATTAGCGGCTGATGGAATTATTGGTTGCAATACATGGAGGTCCTTACAAGAAAATGTGGTTGGAACAGGACCAACCAATACAACAATAAATTAAAAAAATACCTAAGGTGGAATAACCATTTCTTAGGTATTTTTCTTATAGATTAGATTTTATTTTTCTATTTCTTCTGTTTCTTGCATTTTAATTAAATCATTAGCAAGTGCAGAGATTATAGTCTTATGATATGAATTTAATTTTAAATAAACTTCTAGAAATTTGTCATCAGTAAAGTTATCTAAAATTGGAGTTTTGTTATTAATTAAATCACTAAATAGAAAATCTGAATTTATATTAAGTGCTTTGCAAACATTAATAATTGTAGTAGCACTACCAAAGGCAATACCTCTTTCTAATTGACTAATATACCTAGGAGATAAAGAGATTTTTTCTGCTAATTGTTCTTGTGTATATTTTGATTTTGCTCTTGCCAATTTTATCTTTTTTCCTATATTTTTTCTTAAAATTTGTTCTTGACTATTCATAAGGTTTCCTCCTATATTTTATATAAAAAGTATAGCAAGTAGAAAATGAAAAAAGAACGAACTGTTAATAAGAAAAAAGTGATGTTGTGATATTAATAGTGTACAAAAAATAAGAACTAAAAGTTTTATATTATAGGAAAGTTCTCTGAACTTCCTATAATATAAAGCGTTCTACACAAATTTGCTAAAGCAAATTTGGCAGGCGAACAAAAACGGAGCATGTAAAGCAGTTTAAAAGGTCAAAGTTTTCAATCATGCTCCTTTTGTTCTGTTATAGGAAAAGTGAGAATATTAATTAGCCTACTATTGTTCTAGAAATAGTTTAATTATAAATTGTAAATAAAAAAATAAAAAAATTTTAAAAAAAGCTTGCAAAATATTAAAAGTTGTATTAAAATCTATGTGAAGTGGAGAAAAGTGGTACAAAGTGGTGCGAAAGTGGGAGAGAGGTGAAGACGCTTGCTAATAGGTGAATACGAGCATTCCATAGATGCAAAAGGTAGATTAATTATGCCATCAAAATTAAGAGTAGATATGGGCGAAAAATTCATCGTAACAAAAGGATTAGATGGATGTTTATTTGCGTTTTCACAAAATGAATGGTTAAACTTTGAAACAAAATTAAAAACATTACCACTTTCAGATAAAAATGCTAGAAATTTTGTTAGATTTTTCTTATCAGGAGCAACAGAATGTGAAATAGACAAGCAAGGAAGATTTCTAATTCCAAACAATTTAAGAACAGCTGCAAATTTAGAAAAAGAAGCAGTTATAATAGGAGTAGGAACAAGACTTGAAATTTGGGATAAACAAACATGGCAAAATTGTGATCAAAATATTTCAGCTGATGAAATTGCTGAAAACATGACGATGCTTGGTATATAACTTGAAAAAGTTTATATAAAAAAACAAAAGACAAAAAAACAAAGGATAAAATCATACTAAAAAGTTACAAAAGATAAAAATACAAAAGATAAAATTTCTAAAAATATTACAAAAGACAAAAATACAAAAGATAATTATTTTATAATAAAATATAACTAAAGATAAAAATTAAGATTACAAAAGAAAGCTAAAAAAAGGAAATTGGACATAAAAGAGTAAACGAAAGAAAACTTTTAAAAGTTACAAAAGAAAATTAAATAAAAAGTAAAACAAAAGAAGATTTAACAAAAGAAAAAATTGCCAAAGATAAAATTTTAAAATACTAATGTGAATTGCCAATAAACAAAAGAAATAAAATAAAACTTAGGCTGGTAATTTAAAAGTAGATTACCAGCTTAAAAAAACAATAGAGGTAATTAAATGGAATTTAAACATAAATCAGTTATGTTACAAGAAAGCATAGAACGGTCTTAATATAAAACCAAATGGAATTTATATTGATGGGACTCTTGGAGGAGCTCGGACATAGTAAAGAAATTATAAAAAAATTATCTCCAAAAGGTATGTTAATTGGAATTGACAGAGATCAAGAAGCTCTGAAAGCAGCAAAAGAAACATTAAAGGACTTTTCAAATGCAAAATATATTCATGATAATCATGATAATATAAAAACAATATTAGGACAATTAAATATAGAAAAAGTAGATGGTATTTTACTAGATTTGGGAGTTTCTTCATATCAACTAGATGAAAGAAATAGAGGATTTAGTTATCTAGGTGAAAACAGTTTAGATATGAGAATGGATAAAACACAAGAACTAACAGCAAAAATAGTAATAAATACTTATAAAGAAGAAGAACTTGCAAATATAATATATGAATATGGAGAAGAAAGATTTTCAAGACAAATTGCTAGAAATATTTGCAAAGTAAGGAAAGAAAAAGAAATTGATACAACAAAACAATTAGTAGAAATTATAGAAAATTCTATTCCAAAATCAAAACAAAAAGATGGACATCCAGCAAAAAGAACATTTCAGGCAATTAGAATTGAAGTCAATAATGAAATAAAACCATTATATACAACAATAACAAATAGCATAGAAGCTCTAAAATCAAAAGGAAGATTATGTGTTATAACTTTTCATTCATTAGAAGACAGAGCAGTAAAAAAAGCTTTTATAGATGCTAAAGGAAAATGCATATGTCCAAGTGATTTACCATATTGCGTATGTGGAGCTAAATCTCTTGGAGAAATAATTACAAAAAAACCAATACTTCCATCAATAGAAGAAATAGAAGAAAATACGAGAAGCAAAAGTGCAAAACTTAGAATTTTTGAAAGACAGTAAATTAAAAATAATAAGAAAGTGAGGTGAATAACTTATGATAAGTAGTAGATATGAATATGGAACAAGTCCTAGGAAATTGGAGCCAGACATTAGAAGAAAAAAGCAAACTATGCCAAATAAGCAACCCAAAAGTAAAAAGCTAAGAGTAGTTGAGGAGTTGCCAAGACAGGATATAAAGATATCAAAAGCACAAAAAAAGAAACAAATAAAATTAACATTAGTAGTTGTTGGTATATTTATATTATTATTGACTGTAAGTTATAGAAACTCACAAATAAATGAACAATTTAGCAAAGTACAAAATTTAAAGAAAGATCTAGCTTCTATAAAAAAAGAGAATGAACAATTAGAAGTTAGTATCGAAAATAGTTTGAATATAAATACAGTTGAAAAGTTAGCAAAAGAAAAATTGGGTATGCAAAAATTGACAAATAAACAAACAGTATATGTTGCCTTACCAAAAAAAGATTATGTGGAAACTTCTACGGAGGAAGTGATTGTAGAAGAAGAAAAAAATTGGCTAGAACAGTTAATTGATAAAATATTTAATAAATAAATAACTTTCTAATAAAATAAATTAGAGAGTTTTTTATTGTATAGGTAAAATCTTTGATTTTACCTATACAATAAAAACACATTCTACACAAATTTGCTAAAGCAAATTTGGCAGGCGAACAAAGACAATTAAAACAAAGAAAGAAGAGGAAAGAGCGGAATGTTACGGAGACAGGTGATTAGGGGGAATGAATTAAAGAATATTGCAAAAAAGTTTCAAAAAAGATAACAAATTGTAAAATTAGGGATAAAAACTTAAGCAACTGTAAGGTTTGAAGAAGAACAATTTGAAAAATATAAAATACAATATTGAAAGGGGAAGAAAAAATTGTTATAATTTTAGTATATATATTCAGGAACAAAAGAGGCAGTATAAAATTCTATAACTTTTAGATAAACTTTTATGCTACTTCTATTGTTCATTTATGAAAAAATATGTTGGAAATTAATGATTTTTTCAATTATATTTGTAGGAAAAAATAAGCCAATAAGAAAGGAATGAAAACAATGAAAAAACAAATTAGCATTATGATATCAGTTATTATTGTAATTTTAATTGGAACTGTATATGGAGTAGTTACAGCCTCTTCTCAGAAGGGAGAGTTAAATGGTGATGGAGCTATAAATTATGCAGATGTCAATTTGCTCGAATTACATTTAGCTCATATAAAGCAATTAGGAGAAAATAAGACTGAAGAAGAAGCAAAAAAAATATTAGAAAATGCAGATATGAATAATGATGGAGAAATTACAGTAACAGATTTAAGTATTCTTATCCAAAAAATAGAAAATAAACTAAATTATGAAGTATCAATAAGAGACTTAAAAGTTAATAATTATTATCCAGAAAAAGAAGAAGAAATAATATTAAGTTTTGATGCTGATGTAAATTATGGAGAAGATATTAAAACCATTACAATTAATGGTCAAGAATATGAAACAAAAAGAAATGAATCTAATGATAATTTGTATGAAATTAAAATAAATGTAGGAAATACTAGTGGTGTAAAAGAATACAAACTAGAAAAAGTAAAATTAAATAATGGAAAAGATGTAAAAATAGAAGAGGTTGTTAAAGTAGATGTATTAAAACAACAACCAAAAATTGAAAATTGGAAAGCAGAACCAGATGTTGAAAAAAGAGAGTTAAATATATCTTTTGATGTTGCAGACCCAGACAAAGCATTTTTATCAGGAACATATAGAATAGAAGAAAAACAAGAAGAAAATGAAAATGCACAAGAAGCCCCAAACTATATAAAAACTGGAGAAGTAACAGTTGGAAAAAATCAAATAAATGTGCAACTAGAAGAAGGAAAAATGTATCAAATTATATTATGTATGGAACACAATTTAGATACTGATACATTAGAAATAGAGAAAGACAATAAAGGAAATACTTTAACACAAAAAGACTTGAGTTTTGTTGTAAACTATGACTTTGAAGTATCAAACCTTGAAACTTTCTATTACCAAGAACAAGAAGAACAAAAAAGAGAAGAATTTAGAATTGATGAACATATAACTTTAAAATTTGATAGTAGTAATTCAACTACTTATATACCAGAAGAAGCTATTGTTAATGGTAAAAAATATCAAGTTAGTGTAGAAAATGGTAAATATAAAATAATATTAGATGGACTAACTAACACAGGAAGTCAAAAAATCAAATTAGAAAAAGTTATTTTAAGTAATGGAAAAAGCTTTGATGTAAATCAAGAAGTAACAGTAAAAATAATAAAAAATACACCAATTGTCGCAAAATTTAGAGCAAATGAAATTCCAGAAGGAGAACAACTTAGTATTTTTCTTTATGTAAAAGATGAAAATAAAGCAATTACAGACCTTGTTATAAAATTATACGATAACCAAAATAATGAGATAACAAGCAAAAATTTAACAGATAGGTTAGTAGATGAAAATTTAACAGATAAAGAAAATGAAGAAGAAATTAAAAATACCTATTATATAAATACTTTTTTAGATACAAGCAAAATGAATATGCCAGACAGTTACAAAATAAAAATATTTGCTAATTATCAGTTATTAGAAAATGATAGTCAATATATTCATATGGGTGAAAAATTATTAGATGAAGAACTAGAAGCAACACCAATAGTTAAAGTTAAAAAAGTAGATGTTTCTAAAAAGTACCCTGAAAAAAATGAAAATGTAACTTTAACTTATGAGATTGAAACAAATAAGAAAGACTTAGAAATTACACATATAGTAGTAAATAACCTAAAATGTGTAGCAACTAAACATATTGATAATGATGAGAACGAAACATATTCTGTTACATTAAATGTAGGTCAAACTCCAGGAGTATTGAACCTAGAAAGTATTGATTTCTATTTTGAAGGAAAATTAACAGCAAGAGCACCAAGTAGTGTTAAAGTAGATGTTTTAAAAGATAAACCAACAAGTGAAGCTTTCATGCAAGTAGATGATATAAATAATCGTAAAGTTACTTTAACTGCAAATATCGTAGATCCTGACAAAGCATTTATTAAAGGAAAAGCAGATTTAGTAAGAAAAAGTGATGGCAAAAGTATTGCTACTAAAGAATTTGATGCTGAGCATATTACATTTGACATAGAAAACATAGAGTTAAATACAGAATATACACTTGTTGCTAAAATGACATATGATAGAGATAGTAATGAGTTACCAGAAGAAACAAATCAAAATTATGTAGAAGATGAAGAATTTAGAAGAAGACCAATACAATTAATTGCTGATTATCAATTAAGTATAAGTAATTTAAAAACTTATAGAGGAGAAACAGAAAGTAAGTACTTAGAAAGAGGAGAAGATGTAACTATAAGTTTTGATAGTACTAATACAACAGTATTTTATCCTGTAAAAGCTGTTATCAATGGAAAAACTTATGACCTAGAAAAACATGAAACAACTTACAAAACAAAAATACCAGTAGTTTCTAGTTTTGGACCAAAAACTATTACAATAGAAAAATTAATTTTAGATAATACAAAAGAAATTGAATTAACTGAAAATAATGTAACAAAAGTAGGAATTTTAAAATTAAGACCAACAATTACAGGATATGGATTTACAGAAGATGAACAAAATAAATCAATAAAAGTAAATTTTGTAGTAAATGACACTGAAAATACAATAACAGGAGGAACAATTAAAATTTTAGATGAAAATGGAGATATTGTAAAACAAGAACCATTTAATCGTAATATGACAGAAATTAGTTTCACAAAAGGGGTTTGTGAAGAATACGAAATAGAAATATTAGTAGATTATGACTTAGATACAAACCAAATTACAACAGGGGATAATGAATATGTAGCACAAAAATTATTGGCAGAAAGAATCAATGTAAGTAGTGAACGTCTATTTGAAGTAAAAGATATTTTAGGAATAAGTTTATATAATGCAACAAGTACAACTGAAGTAACTAGTATAACAGAAGAACAATTAAAAGGACATTTAGATGATTATATTGTAAAGGTAAGAACAAAAGGAATGCCGATATTCTATACACAAATTGAAGATTATGAAATTACAGAAGAAGGAGACTTAAACTTTATCTTAGTGTATGATAATGTAATTCAATATCAAGAGGGAGTAAAACAAAACAAATTAAAAGTAACCTATAGC
Organism: uncultured Clostridium sp.; assembly: GCA_948468045.1. Classification (GTDB taxonomy): domain Bacteria; phylum Bacillota; class Clostridia; order TANB77; family CAG-508; genus CAG-269. The sequence continues at coordinate 35,489 of CAOKGO010000002.1, forward strand.
AAAATGCAAGATGGAGTAGCTCATAATAAGAGTATTGAATATCTTATTGCTGAAATAGAAAAAGACCCAGCAGGAACCTTTACTTTAACACAAAACTATGATGCTTCTTATTTGAATGTATCAAGAAATAGCATTATACCAAATACTTTTAGAGGAACTTTAAATGGAAATGGCTATAAAATTTACAATGTCAACAAACCATTATTTGAAACCTTAGAAGGAGCAACTATTAAAAATCTTACCTTAGAAAATGTGAATTTAGTAGGGGCAAATAGCAAAGGATCTATTTCGAATGTAGCAAAAAATACAACCATTAGCAATGTTCATATCAAGGGATTAGATATGACAACAGGAACTGATGAATCTGGTGGTATAGTTGGAGATTTACAATCTGGTTGTACCATAGAAGAATGTAGTGTAACAAAATTTCATATCAATTCAAACCATATAAGAGTAGCAGCCATTGCTGGAAAATTTGATGGAAGTACGATTAAAGATTGTTATGTAGAAGGTACCATAGAAGCAATTACTTCAACTATAAATGGTGTGGGAGGAATTGCTGGAGATGGCTGGGGAACAGCAGATGCTAGCATTAACAATTGTATTGTTAAAGTAGAATTTGTAAACATTACAAGAGCAAGTAATAATGGTGGAATTTTAGGACTTGGTAGAAACAACAAAATAACCTTAACCAATAATATCAGTTTATGTACAGGAACAGGTGTAAACAGAGTATGTGGTAATGCTATGAATTCTGCTTCAACCAACAACTATGAATTAGAGGAATCTGAACTAATTTCCAATGCATCTGGAAATAAAGTTAAGAAAATAGCAAAAGCAAATATTAATAAGGAATTCTTTGTAGAAGAAGCAAAATTTGACGAAGAGATTTGGGATTGTATAGATGCTTCTTATGAGAACTTACCAGCATTGAAAAAAGACATCCATAAGGAAGATGATATTGTAGTAGAAGAACCAACAACGAATAAGTTATACATTCCAGAATATAGTAGAATTAAAAAGATAGCAGGATTTAATACCAATAAATTAACAACTTATCATAACTTGCATAAATTAATGCCATATTATGACGCAAAATTTTTAGTAATGGATGGTGCAACTATTCCAACGGAGGATGTATTAAGTACAAAAGCAATTAAGCATATTTTACCTTATGCCAATGGAAAATTGATAACCTATATTACTTCAAAAGATTATCAAAAAATCACAACGATTAAAGTAGTCTTTGAAGATTATAGCGTAAAAGAATATAACGTGAACTTTGAAAAATTCCAACAAAATATAGCAATTTATAAAATACCAGAACTAAACTTAAATTATGCTTATGACAATTATGCCATCAAAGAAGATGGAAGCATGATAACTACCATAGAAGAATACATGAAAGGTCTTGATTATACAACCGATTTAGACCCACTAACAACGGCAGGAGATAGTAGATTATACAAAGATCATTACAATCAAATTATAAAAGCCAATGCAAAACAAATTGCAATGCAATTATTACAAAATGACGAAAATAGTGTACTTACTATGGAAAATAAGGTATTAAATAGTAAAATACAACAAGATTTAATTGACAGTGGAAAACTAAAAGAAATTGTATATGGATATACCTATTATGACAGATGGTATGGATTTGAAATAAAAGGAACCAAAGTAGCAGACCTAATGCTATTTGAAGGTAAAATGTATTCTGACTCAATGACCTATTATAATGTTGTAAAAGAAACGTTTGTAGGAAAATTAGTGCCAGGCAATACAGATGCATTTTACAATACATGTCTAAAGAAATACACAGGAAGTTCAAGTATTGGTTATTTCTTAGATTATATAATAGCTAAGATTGGTGGATATGAAAATGTAGATGATTGGTTTACTGAATATTTTGGAGGAAGAAACATATTATCTGAGATTTCAGTAGACAATAGACCCGATATGTTATATCGTGGATGGTTTAAGCTTAAGAAGAATACTAGGATGATACTTCCCGTTATTACTATGCCAGAGAACTCTACTTATATGATAGCTGGACCATATCATTTACAATTTGGAGCTCAACAGTTATATCATAAAAATCCTGAGACTGATACTGGAAGAGCAGAAGTACTAAGGATTGTTAATACACATGTTAGTCTTGTTAAAAAACATGTTTCAACTTTAGCAGGAGCATTCGATGATGGTAAATGGAGTAGTTATTGTATTATGTCATATGACTGTACAAAAGCAATTACTGGATATAAAACTTCTTATCTTCCAGGTACAAATATTCCACTAGGAACTAAACCAGTTTATACACAAGGAAAAGTTGGCCAAGAACAACCATTCTTTAAGAACTTTAGTGAAGTTTTAAATCTATGGCAACCTGCTGGTAGCTCAGCTGGTGTTGCTAATAATGCAGGATTCTTATGGTTCCAAGCAAGACCAGGACTTACTAGTTTTGATACTTGGACTCATGAGATGGAGCATGCATTAGATGATAAAATAATGTTATATAAACGAGGAACGAGAGTTAGAGCGGAAACACTTACAGAAGGTAATGTTCAACAATATGCTAATTGGAGCGAAAATAATCTTGTTCAAGATGTTGGACCTTATTACTTTAATACAACCTTCTACTTGAATAAAGAAGGTAATGCAACTCAGAATTTAACACCAGAGAGAATTAATACAAAAGAAAAACTAGAAAATTATTATAAAGGGCAACAAAATGCACTAGATTTACTAGACTATATTGAAGGAAAAGCATTTATTAAATTAACACCAGAACAACAAGCAAAAATTGCGACAAGAATGAATATATCTGCTGGTTGGTCTTCTTGGGGAGGAATTACAGCAGCACAAGCTACTGCCATGAATTTAACATCCTTAGAAGCTTTATATGATAATAGAATTGTGCTAAGACCAAATAATGCTTGGGGAGCAAGTGTAAGAGGATTGAATGTTATCAATGGTCTTGGAAGCAATGATTATGGATATGAATCTGTATGGGTAAATCGTTGGTTTATTGGACATTTAGACGGTGGTTATGCCGATGCATTCTCTACCAAACGTAATTTCTTTGAGATGCTAGGTTATGCTGGAGTAGAGGGATATGTTACTTATGGTAGCAAAGCATCTGCCAATGACTTAGACGCCATTAAAAAGATTACAAAAAAGGTAACTGGTACAGAAATGGACTGGAAACAATATAAGATGAGCAGATATGAAACAGTAGAACAAAATATTAGGAATAATAAGTTTATTGATGTTGATTACATGATAGAAAGATATACAGAAGCATTGACAAACGATGCTAATAAAGGAGACAGAAATATTTCTCAAAGAACAAATCTTAGAAAGATTTATTATCATTACTTAAAAAGTGTTACAAATGATTTTGTGGCTGATCCACTAGGAACCAATGTTAAAGTAACACATATTAGGACAGCAGAAGAATTAGTAGAAAAAATGAATCAAGAGCCTTATGGCTACTATGTATTAGATAATGACATTGATTTTTCAGGAATGACAACCAATGTAACACAAACATTTATGGGAAGACTAAATGGTAATGGACATAAAATAATTGGCAATAAAATCCCAATTTTCAACAAAATTAGATATGGTTATGTTGGTAACTTGAAACTAGAAGATACAGATATTCCAAGAAATATTACAAATGCAGGAGCTTTAGCTTATAAAATAGAATCTAGTACTGCAGAAAAAATAGATGTAACAGGTCTAAAAATGTTCTTTGGTAGTAAAAATGATTTAAGCTTAATTGGTGGAGCAGTTAGTAATGTAATTACTAGAGATTGCACTGTAGAACGTTTAGTTACAAAGATTGCCAACAAAGAAGAATTTGCCCAAAAAATAAATGCAGAAGCAGGTGGACTATTTGAATTAACAGGCAATATTGACTTTACTGGATATACTGGTGGAAATGATGTTATAACAGAAACTTTTACAGGAAAAATAGAAGGAAATGGTTATACAATTTCTAACTTGAATAATGCTAGCTTATTTGCACAATTTAATGGAACAGTGCAAAACTTAAAAATAACAAACTTTACCAACACAGCACCAACAACTGACTTTGTAGCAGCATTTGCTAGAAAAAGTTCAAGTGCAACATTTAATAACCTAAAATTCGAAAATATCACATTGCAAGGTAGAAACAACATAGGAGTAGTAGTAGCTGTGGATAATGCAAATTCTACTTTTGATAAAATTAGTATTAAAAATGCTAATTTAAGTGGAAGTGGTGTTTATATAGCAGGACTAGTAGGTAGAAAATATGGTGGACGTGTAAGTAATGTATATGTTGATGGAAATATATCTATCACAGCAGTAGCTAATGCAGGTGTAATTGGTTCAACAGAAACCAATGTTACTATAACCAATGTAGTGTCTAAAGTAAATATTGAAAGAACAGCCGATTCTGAAAAGAAAGGTAGAAAGCAAAATGCAGAAATGATTGGATTACCAAATAGTAACACAAGTCGTGTTAGTAATTCTATTACTTTAGGTAATATGACTGGTTATGTAGAAGGTATGATTCCTCATAAATTCATGTATGGAGACGAAGCTTTGATTAATCAAATGCTTACAAAGTGTTATGAGTATACAGAGGCAACAGGTATTAGTGGTGTTACAGCTAATACAGCAGGACATTTAGATACTGTGGCAAGAAATAACTTGAATGCAGAATTTTATAGGAATTTAGGATTTGACGAGAATATTTGGGACTTTAGCAAAATTACATCAAAAGGATATCCTGAATTGAAATAAAAATAAAATCTTCCTAATATAATATATTAGGAGGATTTTTTTATGGATACAATTAAACTTTCTAATAAAAAGAAAATGAGAAATGCTTTATTTATTGTTTTTTTAATTATACTTTGCTTGATTGGAAGAATTGGATATATACAATTTATTCAGGGGAGTGAGTTACGTAGCTTAGCTTATCAACAACAAACTTTAGATAGAAGTATTAATCCTAAAAGAGGTACGATTTTAGATAGTACTCGGAAAAAATGTTTTAGCAGTTAGTAGTACAGTGGAAACTATTACAGTAAATCCAGGAAATATTGCAAAAGAGGATAAAGAAAAAGTTGCTAAAATATTGTCTGATATTTTTGAATTAGATTATGAGAAAATATTAAAAAAAGTAAGTAAAAGAAGCTCAATTGAAACTATTGTAAAGAAAGTAGAAAAAGAAAAAACAGATGAATTAAGAGTTTGGATGGAACAAAATAATATAAAAACAGGTATTAATATAGATGAAGATACTAAAAGGTATTATCCATATAATAATGTTGCAGCACAAATTATAGGATTTTGTGGTAGTGATAATCAAGGTTTAGATGGAATTGAAGCAAAATATGATACACAATTAAAAGGAAAACAAGGTGCAATCAAACGTCATACAGATGCAAAAGGAAAAGAAATAGGAGAAGAGGGAGAAAACTATGTACCAGCAGTTGATGGAAATGATATAGTTTTAACAATTGATTTAACTATTCAATCAATTGTAGAAAAGTATTTAGAAGAAGCTTGTATTGATAATATATGTACAGATGGTGGAAATGTGGTTGTTATGAATCCTCAAAATGGGGATATTTTAGCAATGGCAACATATCCAAGTTATAATTTGAATTCACCATATGAAGCTTATACTGAAGAACTAAAGCAAACGTGGGATAGTATGGAACAAGGAGAAAAAACAAAAAGTTTACAAGCTGTATGGAGAAATAAAGCAATTGCAGATACTTATGAGCCAGGTTCTGTTTTTAAAGTAATTACAGCATCAGCATCTATTGAAGAGGGATTAGTAACAGATATTGATAAAGAAGGGCAATTTTCTTGTACAGGAGGAATTGAAGTAGCAGGGGTTAGAATAAAGTGTTGGAGACATTATCGTCCACATGGTTCGGAAAGTTTAAGATTAGGATTAATGAATTCTTGTAATCCAGTTTTTATTGGACTAGGACAAAAGCTGGGAGTGCAAAAATATTATAGTTATTTAAATAAATTCAGATTACTAGAAAAAACAGGAATTGATCTACCACGGAGAAGCAGGAAGTATCTTTTTAGCAGAAGAAAAAGCAGGACCTGTTGAACTTGCAACAATTAGTTTTGGACAGAGATTTGAAATTACTCCTATTCAACTAGTTACAGCAGTATCTAGTATAGCTAATGGAGGTAAAAGTATACAACCTAGAGTAGTAAAGCAATTTATAGATAGTCAAACAAAGGAAATCCAAGATGTGCCAATTAAAACTAATGGAGAAGTAATTTCTGAAGAAACATCTCAAAAAGTATTAAGTATGATGGAATCTGTTGTTGCAGAAGGAACAGGGAAAAATGCAAAAGTTGCAGGGTATCGTATTGGAGGTAAGACAGGTACATCTGAAGATGGTGTAAATACTAATAAATATGTTACATCTTTTTGTCGGAGTTGCACCAATTGAAAATCCACAAGTTGTTGTTTTAGTAACATTATATAATCCAACTGGGGAAGGGGGACACCAAGGAGGTGAATGGTTTATTTAGTCACTACATATAAACATTAATGAAAACCTAATATGCGTAAGCTTTTTCAATATTATAATAGTACATTTATAATTGTAAAAATAAATTAACAAAACTGTAAACAAATATTAAAAAATGTTGATAAACAAGTATGCGTAAGAAGAAAAGGATAGAGGATATTTTTTAAAATTTTATAAGACTTGATATCCAAAAACAAAAAATGATATAATGTAAAGGAATTATAGTATAGAAAGGGAATGATATTAATATGAAAAAGAAAGCAATTGTCATAACAGGATTTATGGCTTTAATTTTATTAGCTAGCAATTTGTTAGCAGCATCAAACTTGAAAGCCAAAGCAAGTAGTTCAGTAACAGAATTAAAAGGTGGGGAAGAGGTAACAGTAACCTTAAGATTTGATGAATATCAGCAAATCAAAAATGGAATAAATGCATATAAAGCAACATTAGAATATGATAAACAAATATTCAAAGAAGTAACAGAAAAAGATTTTGTATGCCAAAATGATTGGGAAGAATTAAAATATAATAAAGACACTGGTGAATTTGTAGCTATTAAAAAAGTAGGAAGTAACACACCAGAAGATGTTGTAAAACTTACATTAAAAGCAAATGAAACTGTAAAGGCAACTACTACTGATATAAAAATAAAAGATATTGTAACATCTGAAGGAGAAAGAGACATACAAATAGCAGAAACAAAAGTAACTATAAATGTAATTGAAGAACAAACAGAACAACCAGATAAACCAGAACAACCAGAACAAGAAAAAATTACTTCACAAAAATATACTATAACAAAAGACTATATCGAAAGAATTTTACCAAATACAACAGTAAAACAATTTAAAGAAAATGTAACATTAGAAAATGTAACAACTGATCCACAAATGGTATTTACAGATAGTGAGGGAATGCCATTAGATGAAAATTCTATAATTACAACTGGAACTAAAGTAAAAATAGGAAAAACACTACAATTTACTCTTGTTGTAATAGGAGATATAGATAATGATGGAGATATTGGAATTAATGATATAGCACAGCTTAAATTACACATTATTGAAAAACAAGCATTAGAAAATGTAGCATTAAAAGCGGCAGATTTAGATAATGATGGAGATATTACAATTGGTGATTTAGCACAAATGAAATTAATTCTAATTGGTTTATTTGAATTAGAATAAAAAGCAAAAGAAATGGAGGCTTCAAATACTATGAAAGATAAAATGAAAAAAATATTAAAAATTAGTATTTGTTTAATTGTATTTCTAATATTAACATTAGGAGCTATTTATGCTACTAATGTTCTTTCATCAAAAGGAGAATTAAATGATGATGGTATCATAGATTATAAAGATGTTAATTTATTAGAAAGACATTTAATAAATTTGAGTATTTTGCCAGAAGAAAAAAGACAAAATGCAGATATGAATAGTGATGGACAAATAACTGTAACAGACTTATCTCTTTTAATTAAAAAGATAGAAAATAAAAGAGATTATACAGTAGAATTGCTAAATATAGATACAGAAAATTATTATCCAAAGAAGAATGAAAAAATAGAAATTCAATTTGGAGCTAAAATAAACTATGATGATGTAGAAATAAAAAAAGCAATAATAAATAATCAAGAGTATACAGTAAAAAATGAGGGTGGAATATATAAAATAGAACTAAATGTAGGAGAGCAATTTGGAAAGAAAGAGTATAATTTCACAAAAGTTATTTTAAATACAGGAGCAGAAGTAAAAATAGATAACAAATTTACTATCTGTGTTCTAAAAGAAACTCCTTATATAGAAGAAAGCAGTTATAAATTAGAAGAAACCTATGAAGGAAAAGCTTATATAAACTTTAATTTAGTTGATAATGATAATAGTATAACATCTGCACAATTAACAGTATATGAAGTTGGTGAAGAACAAACACAATCAGAAGATACAGAAACACAAATTGCACAAACAAATATCAAAGCAGGAGAAAATAGAGAAGAAATAATAGTAGAAGATGGAAAAACTTACAGAGTAGAAATTTGTGTAGCTTATAATTCAGCACCAGATCCAATTGAAGGAAAAGACCATACAGACACTTCTCTTTTATATAGTAAAGAATTTACTATGGCATTAGACTATCAATTTAGTATAACTAATATCCATACCCAAAAGGATGGACATGAAAACAATCATTTTGCTAAAAAAGAAGCAATAGAAATAGCATTTAACAGTACCAACTTAGCTTATGAAAATACTAATAGTCCTAACTTTGAGCCAAGTACAATTACAGTAAGTCAAAAAGAATATGAAGTAACTAAAGATGAAAATATGTACAAAGCAACTATTGATGGTTTAGAAAAAGTAGGAGAAAATACAATTGTAATAGAAAAAGTAAAACTAAAAAATGGAAAAGAATTCATATTAGGTTCAGGAAATACAGTAAATGTAACAATTGATGCTCAAAAACCAGTTGTATCTGAACTAAAAGCAGAAGAAAATGTACAAGAAAAAAATATAAAAGTAACATTCCACCTTGAAGATGAAGCAAAATCAATTCAATCAGCAAAAGTAGTACTTTATGATAGTGGGGAAAATGTTATAGCAAGTCAAGACATAACAACAGAAGAAATAGAAAATGGAAATGTGGAAAAAATCTTTAATACACAAACAACAGATAGTTACATTATTAAAGTAATTGCAACTTATAAAGAAACAGAAGACCATATAATAACAGACAGTGTTTTATTTGAAAAAGTAGTTACTGCAAATCGTTTTGCAACTATAAAAAAAGCAGTTGTAGAACCAATTAATACAGAAAAAAATAAAACAGTAAAAATTACATATGAAATAGAAACTAACAGTGAAAGTGAAGTTGCAAAAATCCGTGTCAATAACCTAGACTGTATTGCTACTAAAATAGCAGATGGAAGATATGAAATAATTGCAGAAGTAGGAGAAGAAGCAAAAGTATTAGAACTAATAGCTAGCAAAATCATTTTTGCTGACCAAACTGAAGCAATTGTAAAAAATACTGTAGAAGTAAATGTATTAAAAGATACACCAAAAATTGAAGAAATTAAACAAGAAGACAATTTAGCTAAAAATCAAGTAACAGTTACCTTTACATTAGTAGATCCAGATAGTAGCTTTATCACAGGAAAAGTACAATTATTAAAACCAGCAGTTGATGGGAATCCAGAACAACTAATTCAAGAACCAACTATTGAAAGAGATGGAGCACATGGAAGAGTACTTTTCGAAAATGTAGAAATTGACAAAGAATATACAGCAAGATTTATTGCAAACTATAATCGTTATCCAGAAGGTGACGAAAATATAGAAGAAAATCAAGTCATTCGAGAAGCAAAAATTATGCTAGTTGGTGACTATAACTTACAAGTAAGTGACATAAAAACAGCAAACAAAGAAAAAGACACAAAATATTTTGAGAAAAACGAAGAAATTACCCTAAGCTTTAATTGCACCAATGCAACCAGTTTCTTACCAGAAAAAGCAGTCATAAATGGAAGCGAATATAGTTTAACACGCACAGAAGGAACTAATATTTACACAACTAAATTAGCAGGATTAGAAGAGAATGGTGTAAAAGAATACAAATTAGAAACCATTATATTAAACAATAAGAGATTTTTAGACGTAGAACCAGAACAAAAAATAAAAATAGAAGTATTAAAAGAAAAACCAACCATTACCAGTTTTGGATACAAAGAAGACGAGACTGACAAAAATAAGGTGGTGGCAAGCTTTAACCTAAATGATATAGAAACAACTATCTCAAATGGAACCATTGTAATTTTAGATGACCATAAAAATGAAATCAAAACACAAAATTTAGTAGTAGGCAATAATCAAATTACATTTGAAAAAATAGATAGTGAATACTATAACATTAAAGTAAAGGCTAATTATGACCTAGATACAAATGCTTTAGGAGCTGGAGAAAATGAATACCAAGAACAAATATTATTACAAGAAGAAATTGATTTTACAGAACGAAAAATCCAACTAAAAGATATACAAGATGTAAGATTATACCATATATATTATGGATTTCCAATGGAAGTAAAAAACATTGATAGTAATGAAATAATTGAAAATCCAGAAAATTATGTAGCAAAAGTAAAAATGAAAAATATGCCAGATATGCATGCAAATATAAAATCTTGTAGAATTGAGCAAAGAAAAGTTATTTTAGAATTAGATGTAGAAAATACGATAATCTACAAAGGAGACGAAAGACAAGCAAAAGTAGAAGTACCTTTTGGTGTTATGGGAAATACAGGTTCTTATGTAAAAAATGAATCTTTTGAAGACTTACTTTATCAAATGAGACAATATCCAACAAAAACCTTTAACCTAACCAAAGATTATGATGCTTCTGAATATGAAGTAGATTCCTTAACCTATTTTGGAGATGGCATGTTTGAAGGAACTATTAATGGAAATGGGCATACCATCTACAATTTACAAAAACCAATATTTAATGAAATAGAAAGAGCAACCATCAAAAACCTTGTGATAGAAAATGCTTATATAACAAGCAAAGTAGGTTCATGGCAAAAAGGATTTATTGCCAATGAAATTTACAGTAAAACAGTTGTTAGCAATGTCCACATCAAAAATTCAACTATTTCTACTTATAGCCAATTCTATACATTTGGACCAATAGCAGGAAGATTAAGTGGTAGTAGAGTTGAAAAATGTAGTGTTACTAATCTATCCATAGTAGCACAAAGAGGAGCGGGTTCTAGAAGAGTAGGAGGAATTGTTGGTGAAATAGGATATGGTTCAACCATAGAAGACTGTTATGTAACAGGAGAAATTCAAGGCTCTTGGGAAGTAGGAGGAATTGTTGGTGGTGTTCAAGATTCTATGTATCAACAAAATACCATTAAACATTGTATTGCAAAAGTAAATATCAATGGAACGTCAGGACCAGGTAACGTAGGAGGAATTGCTGGAAATGCAAATGGTGCAGGAAGAATTAAACTAGTACAAAATATAAGTTTAGCGCAAGGAAGCAAATCTTATAAAACACATGGAAGTGCTATTACATTAGACCCAGATACCTTCAATTACGAAATGACAGAATCGAATTTAACAGCAAATGCCGAAAATTCAAGTGGACGAATTAAAGAATTTGCTAAAAATGAATTTAGTGGAGAATTCTGCAAAGAGCAAGCAGGATTTAGTGACCAAATTTGGAATTTAGACGATAAAAACTATGAAAATATACCAACTTTAAAAGGTTATGACCCAAATAACAAACAAGAAGGGGCAACGACAGGAAACTACATTCCAGATGTGGAAAGATTAAAGAAGATGCAAGACTATGACCCTAAAAAAGAAGTAGCCTATTCAAACCTATACAAACTAATGCCATTCTTTGACGCGAAATATTTGGTAGTAGACGGGGCAAGAATTAGTGAAGACGACGTATTAAATCAAAAACAAATCAAAACCATTTTACCATATAATGATAAAAATGAATTTGTGCTAACTCTTACCGAAGAAAACCATCAAAGTATAGACCATATCAATGTAGTATTTACAGATGACACCACAAAGCAATACCAAGTGAAGTTTAAAAACATGAATAACCATGTGGTATCTTATAAATTAGAAGAACTAGGAATTGAATATAACTTTGACAAATATGTTATTAAACAAGATGCAGAAATTGTAAAAAAATTAGTGGACTACATTCTAACGTTAGATTATGACAGAGACTTAAAACCATTAGTAGCGCCAATCAACTTAGGAGACCGTATTTATAAAGACTTCTTTAATGAAACAATTAAAACAGAAGAAAGTGCAAAACAATTTGTTTTAAACTTTTTAGGAAATGTAAATGGATATAGTTTAACAATAGATAATTCTATTTTAAACAATTATATTTATGATTATTTAACGAAAAGTACGAATAAGTTAAAACAATTTATGTTTGCTTATAACTATTATTCACGTTTTTATGGCTTTGAAGTTAGTAACATGAAAGTAAGTGATATTGTATTCTTTAAAGGAGAATTATACAATACAGGTGTAAATACAAACAATTTAGTAAACTTATGTTTAGCAAGTACTTCATTAGGTACTCATGTTTCTTACTTATTCTATGAAGAAAGTTTAGGACCTTGTGTTGGCTTCACAACAGTTAGTGATTTTGTGGAACATAACATTAAAATGTTTGCCAATAATCAAGACCCAAATGATTGGTTTGCAGAGAACTTTAATGGTATGTTAGTAGAAACATCAGCAAAAGGATATGAAGACAGTATTGATTATCGTGCTTGGACACAACTAAAGAAACAGAAAAAATTTATTTTACCAATGTTAACCTTACCAGAAGATTCAGGCTATATGATATCAGCACCAACGACATTTTTAGTAGGTTCTCAAAGGCTTTATATAAGAGAACCAGGAAATCAAGCACAAATTCAAAATTTACAAAATTTAATGAAAAATTTTGCTAACCAAATTGGTGTATTTTATACCACAGCAGCAGGTTTTATCGAACCATCTATCTTTAATAAAGTATGTGACGTATCAATTGATACAACGGTTTTACCTGTGTTAGGAGAACAGAAAAAAGGAAAATCAACGGATCCTTTCTGTAAAAACTTTAATGAATTATTAAATGAATGGTTTACCATAAGAGCAGTAGCAGCTTATTCTGGTTCCCAAAGAATTTACTATGTTGTTGATAATACATTAACAAGTTATGGGCGTACTTGGTCACATGAAACAGGTCATAACCAATGTAACTACTTATTCTTTAAGAGAAATGGATTTAGACCAGTCGGTGGATGTAACAATAATGATGGATCAGGAACAGAGGATTATACAGATGGAAATACAACCCAAGGATTTGGAGATGGAGCCGTAAACTTTAACTTAAGTTATAATTATGATAGTAGTCAAGTAATTACTACAAACTTAACAACCGAAAGAATTAACTCTACAGAAAAAATAGAAAGTTATTATAAAAGAATGTTTGAAGCAATAGACTTTTTAGACTATGCAGAAGCAAAAGCATTTTTACAATTAACACCAGAAGAACAAGCAAAAGTGGCAGTACAAATTTACTATCCAAATGCACCAGGAAATTATGCTAACGTAGGATGGAAACCAATTACCAAAGAAGAATTTGAAGAAATGGACTTAAAAACAGTGGAAGACATCTATGATAATCAAATTACCATTAAACCAGGTGTAACTAAACCAGTTACACAAACGGGAGAACAAGGATTATATGGTTCAGAGCATATGTATATAAGACGTTGGTATCAACCATATAATGAAAAAGGAAGAACCCATTCTTATGGATTTACTTACACATCATGGCAAATGCTAGGAATTGGTGGATATGACGGAGGATATATAACCTACTTTAGTGGAAAGAGTAATAATGACTTAGATGCCATTAAAAAAGTAACCAAAGACCCAGATATGACATGGAAGAAATTTAAAACTGGACGTTATCAATTAATGGAAAATAGTTGGAATACCATTCCATACTTAAATTCAGATGAATTAGTAGAAAAATATGTAGATGCATTAAAACTAGATGCTTCAAACAATGATAGAAATGTTAGCAGTAGTACGAATGTTAGAAGAGTGAACTACCATTACTTAAAACGTGTAACCGATGACTTTAGAGCAGAAGTACTAAATGGAAATATCCAAAAAGTTCATATCAAAACGGCAGAAGAATTTAAACAAAAATTAACTGAAAATCCTCGTGCTTACTATGTATTAGACAATGATATTGATTTCTCTGGCATAACAGAAGGAAATGCTATTGTCGATGGATACTTTATGGGTAAACTAGATGGGCAAGGACACAAATTAACAGGAAATACAATTCCAATCTTTAATAACGTTAAATTTGCTTATATTTCTAACCTACAAGTAGAAAATAGTAATATAACCAGTAGTTTAATGAATGTAGGAGCACTTGCTAAAACACTAGAATATAGCCAAATGGAAAATGTACAAGGTAAAAACATTACCATATCTGCTACCAATAAACAAGTTGGTGGATTAGTTGGTAGTATGGCATATAGTTTTGTAAAAAATGTACATGTAACAGGAAGTAATATAGTAGGAACAACAAGAGTTGGAGGAATTGCTGGATATGCTGGTCAAAGCCAAGTAGAAGAAAGTACTGTAAATGGAAAAGCACGTTCAACAGGAAATGCAGCAGGAGGACTAATAGGAGAAATTTATAGTAAAGCAATCATTAGAAATTGTTATACAATAGGAGAAGTACAAGGAAACCAAGATATTGGTGGATTAGTTGGCTATGTTAATACCTCTTATATTATCAACAGTTTTAGTTATACAAAAGCTACTGGAAATGCTGGTATAGCAAGCTTTGTAGGGCAAACAACAAGTAACTCTATCATAAAAAATAATATTACTCTAGTAAATCAAACAATAGGATATAAATTTGATGGTAGAACAGCTACTGATAAATTTGCGAACTTTAGTGGAAACTATGAAAATAAATCAAATATAGGAAAATCAACAACAACAAGAGCAGGTATTGACTTTACAGGAAAAATTACGCAAATAGATGGAACAGAAGTTAAGAAAGAAAGCTTCTATACCAATACCTTAACTTGGGATAACAACATTTGGGACTTTAGCAGAGTGGCAAGTGGTGGATTACCAAAACTAAAAAATGATGACCCAAATGATGTAGGAATAACAGGCGAAAGATATAGTATAACCAATGCAGAAGAATTTGAAAGCCTATTAAAAGAACATAGAGAAGCAACATTTGTAATTGAGCAAGATATTGACTTATCTACTTTAGAAAGTACAACTACCATTATTGATGGTGTATTTATGGGAAGAATTGAAGGAAATAACCATACCTTAAGAGGAAACAAAGTACCAATTTTCCATACGGCTCGACATACCTATATTGAAAACTTGAAAATAGAAGGAAGTAACATCAATAAAAATGAAACAGATGTAGGAGCACTTACTAAAATAGCAGATAATATAGAACTTAAAAATGTAATAGGAAAAGATATTACAGTTACAAACAGAAGAGATGATACTGGTGGATTAATTGGTATTATGACATATGGTGACCTAGAAAATGTGCATATCATAGGAGGAAATGTAACAGGAATTAATCGTGTGGGAACACTTGCAGGATATGTTGGATATTCTAACATAAAGAAAAGTAGTAGTAATGGAACTGCTACTGGCACAGGTAATAATGTTGGTGGCTTTATGGGAGAAATTACCAATGGAACCATAGTTGAAAACTGTTATGCAAGAGGAACAGCGAAAGGAAATCAAAATGTAGGAGGATTTGTAGGACTATTAAGCAAGGCATCTACGGTAAGCAATTCTTTGAGTACAACAAAAGTAGATGGAACAGATAGCGTGGCAGGATTTGTAGGGCAATCGATTACCAATTCTATTGTTAAAAACAACATAGCATTAGGAAATCAAGCTAGACAGCACTATAAATTTGATGGTAAAACAGTTCAAGAACAATTAGAAAAATACGAAGGAAATTATGAATACGAAGGAAACAAAGGTATTGCTACTGCTACAAGAGAAGATATTGACTTTACAGGAAAAATAAGTGTAGCAAACAGACAAAATATAACAAGTAAAGACTTCTACACGAAAACTTTAGGCTGGAATGAGAACATTTGGGACTTTAGCACAATTTCATCTAATAAAACACCAACCTTGAAAAATAATGACCCAAATGAGAGCATGGAAATTCATGTACCAGTTCATGCAATCCATACCGAAGAAGAATTCCAAACTTTAATAACACAATATCCAGATGAAAACTTTACATTAGAAAATGATATTGACTTATCTAGCTTAAAAAGTACAACAACCATAATTAGTGGTGAATTCATAGGAGAAATAGATGGAAAAAATCATAGCTTAAAAGGAAATACTGTTCCAATCTTCCATACCATTCGTTATGCAAAACTTACTAATTTAAAATTAGAAGGAAGCAATATCAATAAAAATGAAACAGACGTAGGAGCATTTGCTAAAATAGCAGACAAAGTAGAAATCCGAAATCTAGTAGCAAAAGATATAACAGTAACTAATAAAAACAATAATACAGGTGGCTTAATTGGTACGATGACGGCTAGTAATTTAGAAAATGTGCATATTATAGGAGGAAATATAACAGGAGCTGGTCGAGTAGGAATACTAGTTAGTTATGTAGGAACATCTCATATCAAAGCAAGTAGTAGTAATGGAATAATAGTAGCAACAGGATCAGCTTGTGGAGGATTGATAGGAGAAGCAATTAACAACACAATTATTGAAAATAGTTATTCTCTAGGAAATGCTAAAGGAAATCAAGACATAGGAGGATTAGTTGGAATTTTAAGACAATCTAGTGTTATAAATTGTTTTAGTACATTAAAAGCACTTGGTAATGCAGGAGTTTCAGGATTTATAGGAAAAGCAGAGACAAATAGTATTGTTAAGAATAATATAGCATTAGGAAATCAAATGAAACAATATAAATTTGATGGAAGAACTGCAAATGACCAGTTTGAAGGTTTTGAAGGAAATTACGAATACGAAGAAAACACAGGAATTTCAACTTTAACAAGAGAGGGGATTGACTTTACAGGAAAAATAAGTGTAGCAACCAAACAAAATATTACCGATAGAGCATTTTATAGTAATACCTTAGGATTTGATACCGAAGTTTGGGATTTAAGCTATGTAAGCCAAGAATGTATTCCAAAACTAAAGAATTGGGATCCAAATGAAAAAACACTAATCAATAAGATAGACACCTATCAAATACACTCAGCAGATGAATTTATAAGCTTAATTAATGCCAATCCAGATGGCGTATTTGATATTCAAAATGACATAGACTTCTCAGGAAAAACATATACAATAGGAAGCACAGTAATACCAGTTTTCTATGGTGAAATCAGAGGAAATAACCATACAATAACAAACTTAACAAATGCAGCGTTATTTGGACAATTTGAGGGAAAAGTAGATGGTTTGAATATGGAAAACTACAGTTTTGGGGCAAAATGGAAAAATGGATTTGTCGATATGAGTATGAGTAACACTTTCAGAAGTAAAGTAGCAGCTTTTGCGCTAAAAGCATCTAATGCAACATTCACAAACATGAAATTTACGAATATGGTTGTGCTAGGAAATACGACAGTTGCTGTCATAGTGGCAGAAGATGAAAATTGTACTTATGAAAATATTGATATAAAACAAGCATATTTAAATGGTGGAAGTGCAAGAGGAAACCAAACTGCAGCTATGGTTGCTATTAAAGCAGGAGGAACCATTAAAAATTGTTATGCACAAGGTGAACTATATGGAGGAGGACTACAAAATGGTGGAGTAGTATCCTTAACCAAAGGAGATGTTACCATTGAAAATGTAATAGCCAATATGCATGTAAGTTGTGCTTCAACTAACAATGCAGCAACTTGGGGTGGATTTGTTGCCAAAGTAGGAGATGGAAAATTAACAGTTAAAAATTCAGCTATGATTAATAAACTAGAACAAAATGGCAATCCAATTAACAAAATGATAGCAACTGTGACAGAAGGAGCAGTAGCAACTTTCCAAAATTGTTATGAAAACGCAGATGCTACAGGAATAGCCAATAGTGATGGAAAAGGAATAAAAACAGCAACTAATGCAGAATTACTAACAAAAGATTTCTACACAAAAAAATTAATTTTAAATAGTAGTATTTGGGATTTAGAAAACATACAAGAAACAGATATAAGAAGTGTTGATAATAAAGTTGTAAAATTTATAACTTTTGGATTAAAACTTAGTAATATAGTCAAAAATAATAGTATACATTGAAAATAAGATTTTACATTAATAGTAATAATTGTAAAAAATAGGTAAAAAATAAGTCAGAGTTACGGTTGACCAATTACCAAAAATATGTTATAATGGAAATGTTATGTATAATATAAAAATAAAGAAAGTGAGGAATTGATTTATGAAATCAAAAAAACTTATTATTGGAATGTTATTAATAGTAGTTTTCATGGCACAATTTAGTATCATTTCATTTAACAATTTTGTATTTGCGGAGGACGCAGTAGTAGCAACAGTTGCTATACCAACTGTAAGAAAAGCAAGTTTAAATAGACCATTAGTTATAAACAGTAATGTACAAGGTATTCAAGGAACTATAACTTACCAATGGTATAAAGATGGAGTAATTTTAAATGGAAAAACAAATAATACATTAACATTTGATAATGTAACAGAAGCAGATGCTGGTAAATATAAGGTAAAAGTTACATCAGCTGGTAAAGAAATAGAAAGTAATGAATGTAATGTAACAGTTAGAGGATTTGAACTTTCTATGGTATCTACAAATAGTACAGTAGATTTACAAAAATTAGAACCAGGAACAGAATTTGATGTTAATATTAATATTAATAACCTTAAAAATGTAGGAAAAGGACTTATCTCATTAACAGGACAATTTGAATATGATAGTAATCTTTTAGAAAGAAAAGCTATAACACCAAAAAATGGTTGGGAAGGATTAAAAATTAATGAAGGAAATCTAAAATTTGTAATAGACAATGGTGCTTATGTTACACAAAGTGGAGAAATGCTTACTATCAAATTTAAAGTAAAAGATACAATAAAAGAAAACAAACAAACAACTATAAAAGTAAAAGGAATTACAGCCAGTGGTGGTGATGGAGTTATTTCAACAAGAGATGTTCAACTTGGAATTGGAATTAAAATGCCAGAAGTACCACCAGTAGTAGAAAAAATAACATCAGATGTTTATGTAATTGATAACAAAGATAAAGACATTTCAAGAATTGCACCAGGAACAACAGTTGCAAAATTCAAAGAAAATGTAGAAACAGAACAACAAATGGTATTTACAAATAAAGATGGAAAAACTTTAGCAGAAAGTGATGTTCTTGCAACAGGAATGAAAATCAAAGTAGGAGAAACTTTAGAATATACTCTTATTGTTACAGGAGATATTGACGGAGATGGAATAGTTGAAGTTAATGATTTAGCTAAAGTAAAATTACACATAATAGAAAAAGAAAGTTTAACAGGAATTTATCTTAAAGCTGGAGATGTAGATAATGATAAAGGAATTTCAGTTAATGATTGTGCACAAATTAAATTAGTAATGATTAATTTATTTGAAATAAAATAAAGCAAAGGAGAAACTATGAAAAAGATAGTAAAGTTAAGTTTAGTACTACTAATGACTATGTTTATGATAGGAAATGTATATGCAGCAAATGGGTGTGATGTAAGTGTAGAATCAAATAAAACCCAACTTAGTAAAGGTGAAGAATTTGCAGTAGATTTTAAAATATCTAATATAAAATCTGAAAAAGGAATTATATCACTAGGTGCAACTTTAGAATATGATAAAGATAGTTTAGAATTAGTAAAAATGGAAGGGAAAAACGGTTGGGAAACACCAGCCGAAGGAGCTTCTTATAATCAAAAAAATGGAAAAATAGCTATTACTAGAAGTGGATTAGGAAAAAACAATGAAACAGTTTTTACTGCAACTTTTAAAGTAAAAGAAACAAGCAAACAAAATCTTGTTGTAACATTAAAAAATGTTACAGTAGCAGATGGTGTGGCACCAGCTACAGCTGAGCTTGCATATCAAAATATTACAGTAAAAGATGGAACTAAAAATCCAATACCAGGTGTTGATGATACTAATACAACCCCAAACGAAAATACATCAACAGGAAATAATATTGTTGCTAATAATTCAAATAAAACTTCTATGACAAATAATCCTTTACCAAAAACAGGAGGAGCATTAGCAACTGGATTTGTACTAATAGTTATGATAGCAGTTTTTGTAGCTATAACATTATTTAGAAGAATGAAATTTATTGACAATGAAATAGATAGAGAGACAAAAAGAGAAAATAAAAAATAAATTTTAGAATAATAAAAATACGGATATAAGCATTTATATCCGTATTTTTATTGTATAGGAAAAATACATTCTACACAAATTTGAAAAGATAATAAATTTTGTTATAAAAGTTTTCTTTTTCTAATAAAATTAAATAACTTACTTATGTAATTAAAGAGTTATTTTAAAATTATGAAGGAGAAATGATTTTTTATATGAAGACTGAAAATATAGAGAAACAGTTAGAAAGAGAGAATATATACCAATTAAATGTTGCAGATATGAAAGTAGAAATTTTTTATAGTAAAAATAATAAAAAAATTCAAGAATGTATGTTAGATGTTTTAAAACGAAAAATTAAAAAGAATTGATTTTTTCTTTAATATTTAGGAAAGGGAATATTAATAAGTGGCTGGAAGAAAATCAAAATATTATTTAGAAGAACAAAGTGAAGATAAAGAGAAATTATGGTCAGTTGCAGTATATATAAGGCTTTCACAAGAAGATGAAGATAACGGAAATGACAAGCAAGAAAGTAATAGTGTAACAAGTCAAAAGGCATTATTAAATGAATTTATAGAAGAACATGATGATTTAATAGTTTATGATACTTATATAGATGATGGATTTACAGGAACAGATTTTAATAGACCTTCATTTCAAAGATTACTAGAAGATATGAGAAATGGAAATATTAATTGTGTTATTGTAAAAGATTTATCAAGACTTGGAAGAAACTATATAGAAGTTGGAAACTACATAGAGCAAGTTTTTCCATTGTTTAATATAAGATTTATTGCAATTAATGATTTTGTAGATAGTTTTAAAAATCCTACAAGTACAAATACAATTTTAGTACCATTTAAGAATTTAATTAATGATGAATATTGCCGAGATACATCAATAAAAATAAGGTCAGCATTAAATGGGAGAAAGAAAAAACGGTGAGTTTGTAGGAGCATTTCCGTCATATGGCTATATAAAAAATCCAAATGATAATCATAAATTAATTATTGACAAAGAAGCAGCTAAAATTGTAAAAAAAATTTTTGAATGGAAAGTAAATGATGGATTAGGAAATTTAAGTATATGTCATAGATTAAATGATATGGGAATTTTAAATCCAACAGGTTATAAAAAGGAAAAGTTAAATCAAAATTATAATAATTCTCAGATAATTAGTAAAAATTATTCTTGGTGTCCGTCAACTGTTAGAAAGATTTTAAAAAATGATATCTATATAGGAAATGTTACACAAGGGAAAAGAAGAGTTAAAAGTTATAAAGTGCATAAGGTAGAGCAAGTGCCAAAAGAAGAATGGATTACGGTAGAAAATATGCATGAACCTATTATAGAAAAAGAGCTATTTGAAAAAGCACAAAGGTTAAATAAAGTTGATACTCGAGTCCAAAATAGTGGAAATTTAAGTATATGGGCAGGCAAATTAAAGTGTGCAGATTGTGGATATGCAATGCATAAAAAATATTGTAAAAATAAAACTGGAGCTGTTTATGAATATTATATTTGTGGCACATACAGAAAAAAATCAAATAAATTATGCACAAAACATACTATAAAAGTGGAAAACTTAGAAAATGCTGTATTAGAAGCTATTAGATATCATATAGAATTAATTGACACGAAAGAATTATTAGAGCAAATTGATGAATTTAGTATAAAAAAGTTAGAAAATGATAATGTTGAAGATATAAAACAGAAAAGGGAAAAAGAGATAGAAAAAATAAGTAATTTAAAAATGTGCTTATATGAAGATTGGAAAAATGCTTATATAACAAAAGAAGAATATTTACAGTATAAACAAAAATATGAACAAGATATTGATAAATTAAAACAAATTATTAATAATTTGAATAATCAACAAGAAAAACAAGAAGAGATTATTAATGTAAATAGTTTATGGATAGAAGATTTTAAAAAACATAAAAATATTACTGGTTTAGATAGAGATATTATATCAGAATTAATTGATTACATAGAGGTACATGAAAATAAGAAAATAACCATTCATTTTAAATTTTTTGAGTTTTAGAGGGAACTTTATTGTATAGTATAGAATAGAAATAAGGCAACAATAAAAAATAACAATATAAATTAAAGAAATAATTAAGAAAAAAGTAAAAACACTAGAAATTAAATAATCTAGTGTTTTATATTATAGGAAAGTGTTCCATCTATGATATTGTAAAAAGTCGGAATTTTAATTTTTAGTATTGACAGTTGAGTGTATATTCATATATAATACATATGGTTGAATAAATATTCAATTATCATGCAAAATATAAAAGAAGTTAAGGAGGAAAAAATGTCTAGGAATGAATTTGTATGTGATTGTAGTGTAATACATCAAGATGTAGTTGATAGAACAATAAAAAATATGCTAGAAGAAGATACTTTTAATAAATTAGCAGAATTTTTCAAAATTCTTGGAGATACTACAAGAGTAAAAATATTATTTGCATTAGATAAAAATGAAATGTGTGTATGTGATATTGCAAATGTCTTAGGAATGAGTAAATCATCTATTTCACATCAATTAGGAACACTAAGAAGAAGTAGTATTGTTAAATGTAGAAAATGTGGCAAAGAGGTTTTTTATATGTTAGATGATGATCATGTAAAAGAAGTATTTGAAATAGGTGTGGAACATATAAAACATAAGAAATAATAAATTTTGTAGATAGTGAATTGGAAAGGAATGAATTTAATATGAAAAATGACTTAATTAAGATTATATTAGCGGCAATACTTTTTGTTGTTGCATTTCTAATAAATTTTAGTAATGAATGGATAAATAATATAATATATATGATAGCTTATATCATTGTGGGATTAGAAATTGTGCTAGATGCGATAAAAAATATTACAAAAGGAGAAGTTTTTGATGAAAATTTTTTAATGGCAGTTGCAACAATAGGTGCATTTGGAATAGGAGAATTTCCAGAGGCAGTGGCTGTTATGTTATTTTATCAAATAGGGGAATTATTCCAAAGTTATGCAGTTGATAAATCTAGAAAATCAATTTCAAATTTAATGGATATTAGACCAGATTTTGCAAATGTACAAAGAGATGGAAAAGTCCAAAAAGTAAATCCTAATGATGTAAAAATAGGTGAAATAATAGTTATCAAACCAGGAGAAAAAGTTCCATTAGACGGGCATGTAATAGAGGGAACATCAAGTCTTGATACAAAAGCATTAACAGGAGAAAGCTTACCACGAGAATTAACAAAAGGAGATGAAGCATTAAGTGGATGTATAAACTTAAATGGTGTTATAAAAATAGAGGTAACAAAAGAATATGGAGAAAGTACAGTAAGTAAAATATTAAATTTAGTTGAAAATGCAAGTAGTAAAAAATCAAAGTCAGAAAACTTTATTACAAAGTTTGCAAAATATTATACACCAATTGTTGTAATTATCGCACTAATTCTTGCAATAGTACCACCACTTATTGTAAAAGAATGGGGATTTTCAGAATGGATATATAGAGCACTATCATTTTTAGTAGTATCTTGTCCTTGTGCTTTAGTAATTTCCATACCATTGACTTTCTTTGGTGGAATTGGTGGAGCGTCTAGAATGGGAATTTTAATAAAAGGAAGTAACTATTTAGAACAATTAGCTAATACAGAAATAATTGTATTTGATAAAACAGGAACATTAACAAAAGGTATCTTTGAAGTTCAAAAAGTAAATGCAATTGATATAAGTGAAGAAGAACTGCTAAAAATAGCAGCATATAGTGAAAATTACTCAAATCACCCAATTGCTTTATCTGTTAAAAAGGCATATAATAAAGAAATTGATGACAAGCAAATTATAAAGATAGAAGAATTGCCAGGACTTGGAATTGCTGCTATAATTGGAGAACAAAATGTATTAGTTGGAAATGAAAAATTGATGAATGAAAAACAAATCAAATTTATAAAATGTAATGATATAGGTACAGCTTTATATGTAGCAATAGATGAAAAATATGCTGGATATATACTAATAGCAGACAAAATAAAAGAAGATTCAATAAATGCAATTAAAAAACTAAAGAAAAATAATATAAAACAAACAGTAATGTTGACAGGTGATAGAAAAAATGTAGGAGAAGAGGTAGCAAAAAAAGTAGGATTAGATAAAGTTTATACAGAACTGCTACCAGATGGAAAAGTGGAAAAAGTACAAGAACTACTAGAAGAAAAAAGTGAAAAAGGAAAACTTGCATTTGTAGGGGATGGAATTAATGATGCACCAGTTTTGGCTATTTCTGACATAGGAATTGCAATGGGAAAATTAGGTGCAGATAGTGCAATAGAAGCAGCAGACATTGTGCTTATGACAGATGAACCATTAAAAATTGTAGATGCTATTCATTTATCTAAAAAAACAATGAGAATTGTTAAGCAAAATATAATATTTGCCATTTTTATCAAAGTACTTATTCTAATATTAAGTGCATTTGGAGTATCAACTATGTGGGAAGCAGTATTTGCAGATGTAGGTGTATCTATTATTGCCATTATAAATTCTTTAAGAGCTTTAGGAAGAAGAAAAGGAGTGTGAATAAAATGAAAGAAATAATAATAAAAGTAAATGGAATGGTTTGTGAGGGATGTGAAAATAGAGTAAAAAATGCATTATTAACAATAGATGCAATAGACAATGTAGATGCAAGCCATAAAACAGGATTAGTTACAGTAATAACTAATAAAGAAATCGAGAGGTCAATTATAGAAGAAAAAATTGATGATTTAGGGTTTGAAGTTATAAAGGAAGATTAATATTAGAACAATTACAATTTTAGATTGTTACTAATGAAAGGAAAAAGAAAAGATGAAAAAAGTAATTTTATCAATAGATGGAATGACTTGTAGTGCTTGCTCAAATGGGTTAGAAAAATATTTGAATAAGCAAAATGGAATAATAGATGCAACTGTAAATTTAGTTATGGCAAATACTACAATTATTTATGACGAAAAAATATTAGTAATAAGCAAATTAGAAGAATTTGTAAAACAAGCAGGTTTTAAAAGTTTAGGAGAATTTAAAGAAATAAACACAAAAAATAAAAACAAGAAAGAAAAAGTTAAATTTATTACCTTTACAATTTTAGCGATTATATTAATGTATATATCTATGGGACATATGGTCAATTTGCCAATTTTTGATTTTTTAGATATAAAATCTAATCCAGTAAATTATACAATATGTTTATTTATATTAGCAATTATTTTTATGGTTTATGGTTTTGATATTTTAAAAAATGGGTATAAAAATCTAATTCATAAAACACCTAATATGGATACTTTGGTCGGAATTGGAGTAATAAGCAGTTTTTTATATAGTGTATATAGTATGATTATGATAATACAAGGTAATTTGGAGAATATACACAATTTGTATTTTGAATCTTCAGCTATTGTTTTATATTTTATAAAGTTAGGTAGATATTTAGATAGAATTAGTAAAGATAAAACAAAAGAGGCTATTGAAAAATTAGTAAAAATGACACCAAATCAAGCTACAATAAAAGTAGATGGAAAAGAAAAGAAAGTTACTTTAGATGAGATTCATAAAGGAGATATTGTAATTAGCAGGCCAGGAGAAAAAATTGCGGTTGATGGAGAAATAATAGAGGGTGTAGCTCATTTTGATGAATCATTTATAACAGGAGAAAGTAAACCATCTAATAAAACTATTGGTGAAAATGTTATAGCAGGTAGTATTAACTATGATGGATATATAGAATATAAAGCACAAAGAATTGGAAAAGAATCTACAATATCAGAAATTGTAAGATTGGTAGTTGAAGCAAGCAATACAAAAGCACCTATTGCTAAAATTGCAGATATTGTTTCAGGATATTTTGTACCAACTGTTATTATTATTGCAATTATTACATTTATTATTTATTTAATAATGGGATATGAATTTTCTATTAGTTTAATAAGGTTTGTTACAATATTAGTTGTTGCTTGTCCTTGTAGTTTAGGTCTAGCAACACCACTTGCTATAATAGTATCAGAGGGACTATGTGCTAGTAATGGAATATTAGTTAAGAAAAGTGAGATACTTGAAAATGCTAGAAAAGTAAATACAATCGTATTTGATAAAACAGGAACTCTAACTTATGGGAAATTAAAAATAGCAGATATAAAAAATTATAGTAATATAGAGAAAAATAAATTATTACAATTGATTGGAAGTATTGAAAGTAGAGCAACACATCCAATAGGTAAAGCATTTGAAAATTATCTAGAAGAAAATAATTTAGAGAAATTAGAAGTAAAAGACTTTGAAAGTATATCAGGTTTAGGTATTGTAGGGGAAATAGAAAACCAAAAATTAATAATTGGAAATGCAAAGATTTTAAAACAATATAAAATCGAAAATAAATATTATCACGATGAAGAAGAACTAACTAAAAATGGAAATAGCATTGTATATGTAGCAAATACAAATAAGGTTCTTGCTATAGTGGGAGTAAATGATATTGTAAGAGAAAATTCAGTAGAAGTGATAAAACAACTAAATAAAAATAATATAGAAACTGTTATGCTAACAGGAGATAACAAAGAAACAGCCCAAATAATAGCAAAGAAAATAGGAATAACAAAGGTTATTTCAAATGTATTGCCAGCACAAAAAACTCAGGTAATTAAAGAATTAAAAGAGAAAAATAGATATGTAATGATGTGTGGAGATGGTATTAATGATAGTCCTGCTTTGATGGCATCTAATATTGGGGTTAGTGTAAATAGTGGAACAGATATAGCAATGGACTCATCAGATGTAATACTAACTAAAAATGATTTGAGCAGTATTTTGAATTTAATTAATATTAGTAATAAAACAGTTAGAAATATAAAACAAAATTTATTTTGGGCATTTTTTTATAATTGTTTAATGATTCCAATAGCAATGGGGTTATTTGTGAATTTTGGAGTTTCTATAAATCCTATGATTGCAAGCCTGGCTATGTTTTTTAGTAGTATTACTGTTATTTTAAATGCATTAAGATTAAAAAGGATAAGGATGAAGAAATAATAAGGAAATATGTGTTTATTTATTTGAAAAATATATAATGTTTGTAAAAGTATGTGGTGTTATAATTACCCAAGCAGGTGGTGTGGCAGCACCTGTTGGAGGTCAAATATTTAGTGAAATTCTGCCATATTTAGAGGTAAATCAAGGAAATGAAGAAGAAGTAGAAATAGTTGAAGAAGTGGAAACTCCAGATTTGTTAGGAAAAACAATAGAAGAAGCGGAAAAATTACTTAAAGAAAATGGAGTAGAATTAGTAATTGAAAATCAAACAGAAGAGATTGATAAACAAAATACAATAGTAAAAGAACAAATTCCAAAAGCGGGTATTATTGTAAAAAAAGGAAGTAAACAATATATAACAATTTAAAAGTGTTATCTTTAAATGTTAAATAAATTGCATTTCTGATTGACAAATTTCTTATTTTTTGATAAAACAATATAAAATAAGAAAAAGGAGTGCGAATATGAAACATTTAATTGATATTAAAGATTTAACAGTAGAAGAAATTGATGAATTAATCAAAGTAGCTAAAAATATCATTGCTAATAAAGAGAGTTATGCTCATAAATGTGATGGTAAAACACTAGCTACTTTATTTTTTGAACCAAGTACAAGGACAAGGTTAAGCTTTGAAGCTGCAATGCTTGAATTAGGTGGAAATGTACTTGGATTTTCAGAAGCTTCATCTAGTTCAGCATCAAAAGGAGAAAGTGTAGCAGACACAATAAGAGTAGTAGGAGGATATAGTAACATTATTGCAATGAGACATCCAAAAGAGGGAGCACCATTTGTAGCTTCACAAAAATCTACTGTACCAATTATTAATGCAGGAGATGGAGGACACAACCATCCAACACAAACACTAACAGACCTTTTAACTATTCAATGTGAAAAAGACAGACTAGAAAATTTAACAATTGGACTATGTGGAGATTTAAAATTTGGTAGAACAGTACATTCTCTAATTACAGCAATGTCAAGATATAAAAACATTAAATTTATATTAATTGCTCCAAAAGAGTTAGTAATACCAGAATATATTAAAAAAGACGTTTTAGAGAAAAATAATATTGAATATTGTGAGACAACAGATATTGAAGAATATATGGGAGAATTAGATGTTCTATATATGACAAGAGTTCAAAAAGAAAGATTTTTCAATGAAGATGATTATGTAAGATTAAAAGATTATTATATTTTAAATAAAGAAAAATTAGAAAAAGCAAAACAAGATTTATGTATAATGCATCCATTACCAAGAGTAAATGAAATTTCAACTGATGTAGATGATGATAAAAGAGCTTGCTATTTTAAACAAGCAGAATATGGGAAATTTATCAGAATGGCACTTATTTTAAAACTATTGGAGGTGAAATAATGAATATAGATAGTATAAAAAATGGGATTATTATAGATCATATTAGTGCAAAAAATGGAATGAAAATATATGAATTACTGCATTTAGGAGATTTAAATTGTCCTGTTGCTATGATAACAAATACTAAAAGTGAAAAAATGGGAAGAAAAGATATTATAAAAATTGACAAAGACATAGAAATTAATATTGATATGATAGGATTTATTGAACCAAATGCAACTATTAATATTGTAAAAAATGGTGAATTAGTTAATAAGCATAAAGTACAATTGCCAGAAAAAATTGTAAATATAGCTAAATGTCAAAATCCAAGATGTATCACATCAGTAGAAAGGGATTTAGACCAAATATTTACATTAACAGACAAAGAAAATAAAGTATATCGTTGTAAATATTGCGAAATGAGCTTAAAATAAAATATTTTTTAATAGTAAGTTCAAAGAACTTTCCTATAAGTGAATAAAAAAGAAATCTCCTAAATAAAGATATATAGTAGGGGATTTTTTTATAATGTGAGACAATAGGGACAGGTCTGATTTGTCTCATGGTTATTAATTTTTTTGTAGAAAAAGCAAATGAGACAAATCAGACCTGTCCCTATTGTCTCAAAAAATAAAAAAAATCTTCAAAAAACTATACAAAAAATCAATTTAGTTATATAATGTAAAAAATATTGCGTTTTCGAAAGGAATGGGAAAGATAATGATATTAAAAGAAATGATGATAGGACTTGATGGATTAAAAGTAAAAGGAGAGTTAGAGCTAGATATAAAAGGAATACAAAGCAATTCAAAAGAAGTAAAGGAAGGCTTTTTATTTGTTGCTATTAAAGGATTTGATGTAGATGGGCATCAGTTTATAGGAAAAGCAATTGAAAATGGAGCTATTGCAATTATGGTAGAAGAGGGATGTGATCTAAAAACATTAGCTATACCAAATGGAATTACAATTGTAATGGCAAAAAATACAAGAGAAGCACTAGCAATTACGTCTTCTAATTTCTATGGCAATCCATCAAAAAATTTCAAATTAATAGGTGTTACAGGAACAAAAGGGAAAACTACTACAACTTTTATGATTAAAGAAATTTTAGAAAAAGCAGGAAAAAAAGTAGGGTTAATTGGAACTATTGCAACATATGTAAATGGTAAAAAGATAAAAGATAGTGATAGAACAACACCAGAAAGCTTGGAGTTACAAAAAGAATTTGCACAAATGAAAGAACAGGGAGTAGAAGTAGTTGTAATGGAAGTGTCTTCACAAAGCTTGAAATTACATCGTGTTGATGGTTGTGAATTTGACATGGTATTATTTACAAACTTTTCAGAGGATCATATTAGTCCAAAAGAGCACCCAAATATGGAGGATTATTTCAATTCTAAATTAAAACTTTTCCAAATGTGTAAAATAGGAATTGTAAATACAGATGATTTATATGGTGCTAAAATTCCAAAATTATTTCCAAACAATAATATAGTAACTTATGGAATTGACAATTTTGCAAAAATGCTTGCTAAAGATATTACAATTACAAACTCTTATGTAGATTTTAAAGCAAAAATAACAGATAAAAATGAAAGAATAAAAACTTGCATACCAGGAAGGTTTAGTGTTTATAATTCGCTAGCTGCTATTTGTGTAGCACAAAAGTTTGGAGTTTCTCCAGAGGTAGTTAAAGATGCCTTAGCTTCTGTTAGAGTTCCTGGAAGATCAGAATTAGTAGACAATAAAAAAGAAATACCAATTATGATAGATTATGCACATTCTCCTGAAAGCTTAGAAAATATATTACAAGCAGTTAAAAGTTATACAAGAGGAAATGTAATATCTGTTTTTGGATGTGGTGGAGATAGAGATAATACGAAAAGACCAATTATGGGCGAGATTTCAGGTAGAATTGCAGATTTTACATTTATTACTTCAGATAATCCAAGAACAGAAAATCCAGAAGAGATTATTAGTCAAATTGAAGAAGGAATGAAAAAGACAAAAGGAAAGTATAAAGTGGTTGTGGATAGAACACAAGCAATTACAGAAGCAATTAGAATGGCAACTAAAAGAGACATTATTGTACTTGCAGGTAAAGGACATGAGCCATATCAAGAAATTAATGGTGAAAAACATCCTTATGATGAAAGAATAATTGTAAAACAAATAATTGATAAAAGATAATATAATAATTTTGTAATAGTTATTATATTAAATTAAAAATTTTAAGAAAAGGAAGTACGAAAGGAAAGAGAAAGGTTTTGGTAAGATGAGTGTAGAAACAAGTATGTTAATTATAGCTTTTATAACAGCAGTAATATTGGGTTTTATAGTTATACCATTATTGAAAAAATTAAAAGTAGGACAAATTGAAAGAGATGATGGTCCACAATCTCATTTGAAGAAACAAGGAACACCAACAATGGGTGGTATTATAATAATCATTTCTATGATTTTAGTAGTAACAGGTATATATATATTCTTAAGCCAGCAAGGTCAAAATGAGACAGCAAATAGACTAATACCATTGCTAATATTAACAATTGGATTTGGTGCAATAGGATTTATTGATGATTTTAAAAAATTAGTTTTAAAAAATACAAAAGGTTTAAAGCCAAGTTATAAAATGTTAGGGTTGTTGTTAATATCTGTTATATATGTTATTTATTTGATAGAAGGACTACATATTGGAACAGATACATATATACCAATTTTGAAAATATATATTAATATACCAATTTATTTTTATATCCCTTTTGCAATTATAGTAATGCTTGCAACTACAAATGCAATTAATTTAACTGATGGAATTGATGGTCTTTCTTCTAGTGTATCTGCAATTATAATTACAGCTTTAACAATTATAGGAATGACGGCTGGAATGAAAGAAATATCTATTTTTGGAAGTATAGTAATTGGAAGTATATTAGGATTTTTAATGTTTAATTTGCATCCAGCTAAAGTGTTTATGGGTGATACTGGTTCTTTGCTATTAGGTGGAGTTGTATCAGCTATTGCTTTATATTTAAAAATGCCAATATTACTTATTATAATAGCATTAATACCAGTACTTGAAACACTTTCTGTTATGATTCAAGTTATATATTTCAAAAAAACAGGAAAAAGATTTTTCAAAATGGCTCCATTACATCATCATTTTGAATTAGGTGGGTGGAAAGAAAGCAAAGTAGTTATTGTATTTAGTCTAGCAACATTAGCTTTATGCATGATTGGATTAAAAATTATATAATATAATTTTTTAGAGTTTATAAAAAATATATAAACTTTTAGATATAAATTTTATGGAAGGAATGAGATTTTAAATGGCAAAAAAGAGAAAAGAAAAAAACTTTTCAAGTTTTCTAAATAATCCCATTGATTTTACTTTACTAATAACTATATTATTGTTACTTTCACTAGGGTTAATTATGGTATTATCAGCTAGTTCACCATCAGCATTGGCAGAAAGTGGAGATAGTTATTCATATTTTTCAAAACAATTAATATTTGCTATTTTAGGAATTATAGCAATGCTATTTATATCTAAAATTGATTATAGATTTTACCAAAAATTTTATAAACATGCATGGTGGATATCAATTATTTTACTTGCACTAGTATTAGTTATAGGAAGAGAAGTAAATGGTGCAAAAAGATGGATTTTTGTAACAAAAACCCTATCTGTTCAACCATCAGAAATTGTGAAATTATTAATGATTATATTTTATGCAGGAATATTAATGAAAAATAGAGATGAATTAGGACTATATGGAAAAGGATTTTTTAAGCATATATTATTTTTAGGACCAATTATTGGACTTTTACTATTAGAACCACATTTTAGCAGTTCAATGGTCATAATAGGAATTTGTTCTATTATGATGATAATGGCAGGATGTAAATTTTCACATTTTGCATCAACTGGTAGTATTTTTGGTGTACCTGCTATTATAGGATTGATTTTTTTAGCACCATATAGACTACGAAGAGTTGTTACATTTTTAGACCCTTGGAAAGATGCAACAGACACAGGATGGCAAGTTATTCAAAGCTTATATGCAATTCGGTTCACGGAGGATTATTTGGAGCAGGACTAGGAGATAGCAAGCAAAAGTTTCTATATATACCAGAGCCACACAATGACTTTATTTTTTCTATTTTAGGAGAAGAACTAGGATTTATTGGATGTGTTGCAGTTTTAGTTTTATTTGCGATTTTCATATGGAGAGGTGTATTAATAGCAATGAGGGCACCAGATATGTTTGGAAGCTTAGTAGCAGTTGGAATAACAACTTTAGTAGCAATTCAAGTTATAATAAATGTAGCAGTAGTAACATCTTCTATGCCAGCAACAGGAATGCCATTACCATTCTTTAGCTATCGGAGGAACAGCCTTATTCATCCTACTATGTGAGATGGGTGTATTACTTAACATATCACGAGCAAGTGCAAAATGATGTCGTGTTGGGGACGTTTCCTTTGCGACATTTTTAAACTATTATTATATATTATTTTTCACGACTTGTGTGTCACAACCTTTGGAAAGAAAAGATTAAATATAATGAGTTTACTAAGTTAGTATTTACGGACAATTTTTTGGAGAGTAGGTTGCTCCAATCGCACTCGCCTTTAGGCTCGTTTGGTAGCTTATGCGTCGTTTCAAAATAATATATAATAGTAGTTTAAAGAATATGTAAAATATCATAAATCAACATAAAAATGTCGCAAAGGAAACGTCCCCAACGCGACATGGAAGGAGTTAAAATGAGAGTAATTATTGCAGCTGCTGGAACAGCTGGACATATAAATCCAGGGTTGGCGATTGCTAATAAAATAAAGCAAGAGGAGAAAAATTCAGAAATTGTTTTTATTGGAACTACTAGGGGCTTAGAAAATGATTTGGTTCCTAGAGCGGGATATATGTTAAAAACAATTAATGCGTATGGTCTTAGTAAAAAGCTTTCAATTGAAAATTTGAAGAAATTGTATTTAACATTAAGAGGATTTGGTGAAGCAAAGAAAATTATTAAAGATTTTAAACCAGATGTGGTAATTGGCATGGGTGGATATATTTGTGGTGCTGTTATTACTTCAGCACATAGTCTAAATATTCCAACATTACTGCATGAAAGCAATAGTTTTCCTGGAAGAGCTATTAAAATGTTGGCTAAAAAAACAGATACAATTTTGGTTTCTTTTGAAGATGCAATTTCAAGAATTAAAAATGCAAAAAATGTTGTTTGTACAGGTACGCCAGTTAAAATAAAAAGACAAGACTATGATGTAAATATGAAAAATAAAATTTTGCAAACTTTAGGTTTAAATGAAACAAAGCCAATTGTATTAGTATCTGGAGGAAGTCAAGGAGCTAAAAAAATAAATGAGGCTATTATCCAAATAATTAAAGATAAGCTAAATAAAGATTATCAAATAATTTGGGCAACAGGACAAAAACAGTTTGATATTATTAAAGAAAGCCTAGAAAATATTCAAATTAATATTAATAATATAGATGGAATAAAAATTGTACCATATATTTATAATATGGAAGAAGTTGCAAATAGTGCAGATATTATGATAGGAAGAGCAGGTGCTATGACGGTAACAGAAATAGCAAATTTGGGAAAACCATCTATACTTGTACCACTTCCTAATGTTAGCCATAATCATCAATTGTATAATGCAAAAGTATTAGAAAATGTTGATGCTAGTAAAATAATTTTGAATGATGAATTAACTGGTGAAAAGTTAAATAGAGAAATTGAAGATATTTTAAAAGATAAATCATTAAAAGAGAAGATGGGGAAAAATGCTTTAAAGGTAGCAACAAATAATGCAGATGAGAATATTTATAAAGAAATAAAAAAAGTGGTAAAATAATTCTCTTTTGATTTATCTAATAATGTTATAGAGGAAAATAATTATTATAAAGAAATTGGAGAGAAGAAATGCTTAAAAATATACAATTTAACAAAATTATATTAGGATTATTTATAATTGGAATTATAATAATAAGTGGATTAGGAGTTTTTTTTCTAAATTCACTTCGGTTTTTTAAATGAACAAATACAAAATAGACAAGCAGTAGACTTGCAAGAATTGCAACAAAAAACAGTATTTATGTTAGGAGTTGCAGGAACTGCATTTGCAATAGTAGGAATATTTGCAGCTCTTATTTTATCAAGATATATTGTTTATCCAATCAATAAATTAATTGAAAGTGCTGAAACAATTGCAGAAGAAGAGAATAAAGGCAAAAAAATGCCAAATAAAAAAAGAGGAAAAACTTTAGAAAATGTTTTAGGGGTTATGACAACAGAATTAAAGGAGAAATTAAGTGAAGTATCAACACAAAAAAACCAAATTGAAACGATTTTACTTCATATGACAGATGGTATAATTGCATTTAATATGAAAGGA
Source organism: uncultured Clostridium sp. (assembly GCA_948468045.1). Taxonomy (GTDB): domain Bacteria; phylum Bacillota; class Clostridia; order TANB77; family CAG-508; genus CAG-269. The sequence goes on from CAOKGO010000002.1 coordinate 70,848, forward strand.
GAAATTATTTTAATTAATCCAGCTGCTAAAAAGTTTTTAAGTATTAGACCAGAAGATAATAATTTTGAAGACATTTTTAAAAAGTTCAATTTAGATATAAACATGGAAAAGATAATATATCTTGAGAGTTGGACTTCAACAGAACAAAGAATTCAAGTAGAAGATAAATATATGAATGTATTTTTTGCACCATTTAAAAATGAAACAGATAGACCAGATGGAGTAATTGCAGTAATACAAGATATTACAGAACATGTAAAACTAGATAATATGCAAAAAGAATTTGTGGCAGATGTGTCACATGAACTAAAAACACCAATTACATCTATTATGGGATATGCAGATACTTTGTTAGAGGGGGAATATGACAAAGAAACTCAGGATAAATTTTTAAATGTAATTGCAACAGAGGCAAGAAGAATGGCAAGACTTGTTACAGATTTATTGACATTATCACGTTATGATAACAATAATAAAAGGACACAAAAAGAATCATTTGATTTAGGAGATTTAGTAAAAAAATGTCAAGATAAATTAGCAATTGAAATAAAAAAGAAAGAACATAAAGTAAATTGTTTTGTTACTGCGGATGTTCCACCTGTTTATGCAGATAAATATGATATTGAAAGAGTTGTATTAAATATTTTAACAAATAGTATTAAATATACAAAAGATGGTGGAGAAATTAAGATATATGTAGGGTTTGTATATAATGATGCATATATAAAAGTGTTTGACAATGGAATAGGAATTCCAGAAGAAGATTTAAACAGAATTTTTGAAAGGTTTTATCGTGTAGACAAGGCTCGTACTAGAGAAATGGGGGGTACAGGACTTCGGACTTTCTATTGCTAAAGAAATTTTAGATAAAAATGGTGGAAGTATTGATATAAAGAGTGTTGTTGGAGAAGGAACAGAAGTTGTTGTAAGAATTCCAACAAAACAATAGGATTTGGGGACGGCCTCCAAATCCTATTTTTTTTACATATGAACAAATAAATATTTATGTAATTTTGTTGACAATATAGTATATTTAATATAATATAATATTAAAATAAGTTTATATGTAAAGGAGAATAAACAAATGAGGAGAGAGTTTAAAAGTAAAGGAATAACATTAATAGCATTAGTCATCACAATAATAGTTTTATTAATTCTAGCAGGAATAAGTATTAACGTATTAACAGGGCAAAATGGAATTTTAAACAAGGCAAATAAAGCAAAAGAAGAAATGAAAAAAGCAGAATATTTAGAGGAGTTGCGAGTAATTGGTTTGGGATTACAACCAGATAGGACAACAAAAAATTGGGATAATCAAACATATATGAATCAATACAAAAAAGAAATAGAAGATGACGATATGTTTAATGAGGCTAAAGAAATTAAATTTTTGGAGAATACACCCAAAATAACAATACAGGTAATAACTGTTGAGGGTTGGGTATATTGGGTAACAGAAGATAATGTGGAATATAAAGGAACAGAAGATGAGCAACAGCCAATTGAGCCTGAAGAACCAATAGTTGAACCAACAGGAATATGGGCATCATTAGAAGGAAATACATTAAAATTTTATACAACAGAAGCTAATGCAAAAGCTGGTGGTGGAAAAGTATATGAGAATGTGCAAGGAAAAACATTTACACGTGATAATGCTGATGGGGTAGAAGCCCCTAACACACCATGGTTTGCTGACAGAGACCAAATTATAGCAGTAGAATTTGTAGATGAAGTAGCACCAGAATATCTAGCATATTATTTTAGTGATTTAACATCATTAGAAACTGTAAATATGGAAAAAGTAAAAACAATAAATGTAACTGATATGTATGGATTATTTTTAAATTGTAGAAATTTAAAAGAAATTAATACAAAAGGATTTGATACAAGAAATGTAGAAAACATGGGATGGATGTTCTTAAATTGTAGTAGTTTATCTAATTTAGATGTAACAATGTTTAACACTAAAAAAGTTACGAATATGGAAGTAATGTTTAATGGTTGTAGTGGATTAACTCAATTAGATGTATCAAGTTTTGATACTAGTAATGTAACAACAATGAGATCTATGTTTGCTAATTGTTCAAAACTAGCTAATTTAGATATATCTAAATTTGATACTAATAATGTAACAAATATGGCAACTATGTTTTATAATTGTAAACAATTAATAACATTAGACTTATCAAAGTTTAATGCAGAAAATGTAACAACAATGCAACAGATGTTTTCAGGATGTAGCAGTTTAGAAAATTTGAATCTATCAAATTTTGATGCAAGAAATGTGACAAATATTCGTGAAGCATTTAGTGAATGTAGTGCTTTAGTGACATTAGACTTATCCAATTTTTATAATGAAAAAATAACAGATGCAAGAGGAATGTTTAGAGAGTGTAGCAGTTTAAAAACATTAGATTTATCTAATTTTAATATGGAAAATGTAACAGATGTGTCCAAAATGTTTTACCAACTTACTAATTTGACAGAATTAAATTTAACAGGTTTTAATACAAGTAAAGTAATAAATATGTCCAAAATGTTTTACGAACTTACTAATTTAACAGAATTAAGATTAACAGATTTTAGAACAGAAAATGTAACAGATATGTCTGGAATGTTTATGGGATGTAATAAATTAACTCAATTAGAACTATCAAATTTTAATACAAGTAAAGTAACAGATATGAATCAAATGTTTCAGGGATGTTCTAATTTAACAACATTGAAATTATCTAATTTTGATACAAGAAATGTAAAAAATATGAGTAATATGTTTTCTTTATGTGAGAGCTTACAAAATGTAGAATTATCAAATTTTAATACTAGCAATGTTACAACAATGGGAGGAATGTTTTATCATTGTTCTAATTTAACTTCATTGAATTTGTTGAATTTTAATACTAGCAATGTGATCAATATGGAAATAATGTTCACTAATTGTAAAAGTTTAACGACTTTAGATTTGTCTAGTTTTGATACTAAAAAAGTAGGAAATATGAAAAATATGTTCCAAAGTTGCAGTGGGCTTGCAACAATTTATGTAGGAGCTAATTGGAAAGTATCAACTAACAATGCAGGAATGTTTAATGGGTGTAAAGCATCAAATACCACACTAAAAAAATAAAAGAAATTTCACATAAAAGTGATAAAAGCGTTATAAAAGTGTTGTTGTAAGAATTTCAACAAAACAATAGGATTTGGGGGCCGTCCCCAAATCCTATATATTTTTTTTGTTTTCCATTGATAACTTACAAGATTTGATGTATAATGATAAAAGTGAAAACAAAAAATGCTAGGAGATAGATCAAATTGGATATAAAGGAAAAAACAAAAAATATATTAGAATGGATTGCCTGCATATTAATTGCATTAGTATTAGCAATGATATTCCGCTTTTTTATAGGAACCCCAACTATTGTACAGCATGAATCAATGTATCCAACATTAATAGAAAACGAAAGATTATGGCTAAGCAGATGGGGAAGAACTGTCAAAACATTGCCTAAAAGAGGTGAAATTATTACTTTTGAAGAACCAGAAAAAACAGTGTATGAACCAAAAGAAATAGATCAAGACAATCCAATTGCAAAATATAATAAAAAAAGTGGAACCGAATGGTTTATAAATAACTTTTTAGAAATCGGAAAAAGAAGCTATATAAAAAGAGTAATTGCAGTTCCAGGAGAACATGTAGAAATAAAAGAAGGAAAAGTTTTCATAAATGGTGAGGTATTAGAAGAACCATATTTACAAGAAAATGTAATCACAAGTGTTAAATTAGATGAAAGCTTTAATAATTTTACAGTACCTCAAAATTGTGTATTTGCAATGGGGGATAATAGAAGTCATAGTAGCGATTGTAGAGCATTTGGATGTATTCCATTAGAAAAAATTGAAAGTACAGTAGCTATTAGAATTTGGCCTTTAAATAAAATGGGAAAAGTAGATTAGTTAGGAGAGATTAAATTGAATTTAAGTGAAAAAACAAAAGACATATTAGAATGGATATATTGTATTATTATTGCTTTAGTACTTGCGATGTTATTTAGATATTTTATAGGAACACCAACTATTGTAAAACAAGTTTCTATGTATCCAACTCTAGTACAAGATGAACGATTATGGTTAAATAGATGGGGAAGGACTATAAAAGCATTACCAAAAAGAGGGGAGATTATAACATTTGAAGAACCATCTAAAATAGCATATTCAGAAAGTGAACTAAATCAAAATAATCCAGTTGCAACATATGAAAAAAAAGATGCTTTTGGTTGGTTTGTAAATAATTTTTTAGAAATTGGAAAAAGAAGCTATATAAAAAGAGTAATTGCAGTTCCAGGAGAACATGTAGAAATAAAAGAGGGAAAAGTTTTTATAAATGGTGAAATCTTAGAAGAACCATATTTGCAAGAGGGAATAGTTACAGATGTTGTAAAGGGAGAGGGATTTCAGGATTTTATAGTACCACAAAATTATGTGTTTGCAATGGGAGATAATAGAAATCATAGTACAGATTGTAGGTCATTTGGATGTATTCCACTAGAAAAAATTGAAAGTACTGTTTCAATTCGTATTTGGCCACTTAGTAAATGGGGAAAAGTAAATTAGTGAGGTAAAAGGATGTTTGAAACAATTGTAGGTAATAAGCAAATAAAAGAAGTGCTAGAAAAATCAATTTTAAATGGAATTAGAACACATAGTTACCTGTTTGTTGGAATACAAGGAATAGGTAAAAAGATGATAGCAACAGAATTTGCTGAACAGATTTTGGATATAGGACAAGAAAATCAGTTAAAAAGTGACAATCATCCAGACTTTTTATTAATAGAACCTGATGGAAACAGCATTAAAATTGAACAAATACGTTCATTACAAAAAAAAATACAAGAAAAGCCAATTATATCAAACCATAAAGTATATATAATAGATAATGCAGATACTATGACACAAGATGCACAAAATTGTTTATTAAAAACATTAGAAGAGCCACCAGAATTTGCAAAAATTATTTTGATTGGTAGCAGTGAAAATTCATTTTTGCCTACAATAAAATCAAGATGTATGATACTTTCATTTAATCCAATAGAGGACAATAAAATAAAGCAATTTATGGAAGAAAATTATGGTATGAATTCTATTACTTCAAACCAATTAGCGATGTTCCAAGGAAGTATTGGAAAGGCAATTCTAGTAAAAAATAGGCAAGAAGAATATGAAAAAATAGAAAATATGATTGCAAATTTAGGAACAAAGGATTTAATAGAAATTTTGCAATTAGCACAAAGCTTATATAAATCAAAAGAAGATATTTATGAGATATTAGAATATATCAATATTTTGTTATTAAGATATTCAAAAGAGAACTATTTATACACAAATTGCATAAAAATTGTGGAAAATGTTAAAAAAAGGTTGAAACAAAATGCAAATTATGATATGTGTATAGATGAACTAGTAGTTAATATGTGGGAGGAAGTTAATTGAAAAATATAATAGGAGTTAGGTTTAAGAAGTTAGGAAAAATATATTTCTTTAATCCCAAAGGTTTACGAGTAAGAAAAGGTGATAAAGTTATTGTAGAAACTTCACAAGGTGAGGAATATGGGGAAGTTATGATACAAAATCGCTGGGTAGAAGATGAAAAAATTGTAGCACCTTTAAAAAAAGTAGTAAGAATAGCTAATTACAAGGATCATAAGCATTATGAGGAGTGCAGAAAAAAAGAAAAAGAAGCATTTAATGTGTGCTTGCAAAAAATAAAAGAGCATAAATTAGACATGACTTTAATAGATGTTGAATATAAATTTGATGATAGCAAAATTTTATTTTATTTTACAGCAGATGGTAGAATAGATTTTAGAGAATTAGTTAAAGATTTAGCAGCTATTTATAAAACTCGTATTGAATTAAGACAAATTGGGGTTAGAGATGAAGTAAAAAGAATAGGTGGAAATGGTATTTGTGGTAGAGAGCTTTGTTGTTGTTCTTTTTTAAGTGATTTTGAAACAGTATCAATAAAAATGGCAAAAGAACAAAATATGTCACTTAATCCATCTAAAATATCTGGAAACTGTGGAAGGCTTATGTGCTGCTTAAAATATGAAAATGATGTTTATGAAGAAAAACTAAAAAGGCTTCCTAATATTGGTGCAATTGTTAAGACTGAAGATGGTGAGGGGGAAGTTGATGCTATTGAAACATTAAAAGAACGAGTGAGAGTAAAAATAAAAGACAACGAAGGAGATGGCTATTTTTATAAAAGATATGATGCTAAAGATATTAAAGTAATAAAAGATGTAATAAATGAAAAAGTAGATGAAGAAGAATTAGAACATAGAAAAGAACTAGAAGAATTAGAAAAATTAGAAGAACAAGATAAAGTAGATTAGAGGAGGTGAAAAAGATGGCATATAAAATTACAGATAAATGTATTTCTTGTGGAGCTTGTGCAGCAGAATGTCCAGTTGGATGTATATCACAAGGTGATGATAAATTTGTTATAGACCAATCAGCTTGCATAGGTTGTGGTAGTTGTGCAGGAGTTTGCCCAGTAGAAGCGCCAGAGGAAGAATAAAAAAATTCTTATAAATTGGAAGAGATTACTAAAAGTAATCTCTTTTAATGTTATAGGATTTGTTCTGTTATAGGAAAAGTCTTCGATTTTCCTATAACATCAATAAATTCTACACAAATTTGCTAAGGCAAATTTGGCAGGCGAACAAAGACGGAGCATATAGAGTATTTAAAATGTTAAAAATTTTTTATCATGCTCCTTTTGTTCTGTTATAGGAAAAATCTTCGATTTTCCTATAACATCAATAAATTCTACACAAATTTGCTAAGGCAAATTTGGCAGGCGAACAAAGACGGAGCATATAAAGTATCTAAAATGTAAAAATTTTTTATCATGCTCCTTTTGTTCTTTACAAATTTTATTTTTTTGATATAATATATAAGAAAAATGTAATATCATTTTTTTAATTTTAATTTTATGGAGGGGAAGTAAAATGAAAAAAGGAGCAAAAATTGGTATTGTTGTTGGGGTTATTGCAATAGTTGTTATAGGTATAATAGCAACTGTTGGATATTTTTTCATCAATGATACGGTACAAAAAGCTAAGATTGTGGAGGAGATTTCACAGTTAGAGGAATTGACTAAAGACGGAAATTTTGAGCTAGAAGAATTAAAGGGAAAAACAAGCAACATTGTGACAACAGGAAAGTATGCAAGTGTAGAAAAGGCAGCTAAAAATTATGCAACAGAGCTATTTACAACAGCATTTGAATTAAAATCATTATTAGAAGATGAAAAAATGGCACAAATTTTAACAGCAGAAAACTATGAAAAAGATGGGCCAGAATTTACAGAAACAAAGAAATACTTAAGTGAGAAAAAAACTAACTTAGAAGAAAAAAAGGCACAAATGCTTACATATTTTGATGAAAGTAAAATTAATTCTTATATTGAAGCAGAGACAACAGATGAAAGTTGTGTTAGTTTATACAAACAATTATTAGCACAAGATATTAAAATGTCAGATGCAGAGAAAAAAGAACTAGAAACATCTATTGATAAAGTAATATCTATGTTAAGCACAGAAGAAGAAGTAATTAATTTCTTAATTGAAAATAAAGGAAAATGGGAAGTAAAAAATAACCAAGTAATGTTTAACAATAATAGCCTAGTTATAAAATATAATTCATTTTTAACTAAATTAAGAATCTAAAGTATGAATATTATATAAAAAAAGAGGTATAATTAAAATATGAAAGATATAGAAATAACAGACAATATTATTTATATAGGAGCTGATGACAAAGATATTCGACTATTTGAGGCACAATATGAAGTACCAAATGGAATGGCATATAATTCATATCTTATTAAAGATGAAAAAAATGTTGTATTTGATACAATTGACAGAAAAGTTACAAATATATGGTTAGAAAATTTGGAAAAAGCATTAGGTGGTCAAGAAGTTGATTATTTAGTTGTATCACATTTAGAGCCAGACCATGCTTATAATATTGGTTTATTAGCTCAAAAATATCCAAATATGAAAATCATTGGAAATAATATGACATTTAATATATTACCAAATTTCTTTGATATAAACATAGAAGATAGAAAAGTTGTTGTAAAAGAAGGAGATATATTAAATATTGGAAAACATACTTTGCAATTTTTTATGGCACCAATGGTACATTGGCCAGAAGTAATGGTAACTTATGAACAAACCGAAAAAATATTATTTACAGCGGACGGATTTGGTAAATTTGGAACATTAGATACTGACGAACCTTGGGATTGTGAAGCTCGTAGATATTATTTTGGTATTGTAGGAAAATATGGTGAACAAGTTCAAGCATTATTAAAAAAAGCCTCAAATTTGGATATCAAAATGATTTGTCCATTACATGGTCCAATTCTAAAAGAAAATTTGGAACATTATATTGAAAAATATAATATATGGAGTAGTTATAAGCCAGAAGATGATGGGGTAGCAATCTTTTGTGCATCAATCTATGGGAATACTATGGAAGCTTGCCAAAAGTTAAAAGAAACACTAGAGCAAAAAGGAGCTAAAAAGGTAGTTTTAACAGACTTAGTAAGAGATGACATGGCAGAAGCAGTAGAAGATGCATTTAGATATGACAAAATTATTTTAGCAGCTTCTAGCTATAATGCAGGTGTATTTGTACCAATGCATCAATTTTTGAATAAATTAAAAGAAAGAAATTACCAAAAAAGAAAAATAGCTATTATAGAAAATGGCTCTTGGGCACCATCTGCTGGAAAAACTATGAAAAATATTTTACAAGAAATGAAAGATATTGAAATAATAGAGCCAATTGTTACAATTAAATCAACATTAAAACAAGATACAGTAATGCAAATGGAAAAATTAGTACAGAATATTCTTTAATATAAGCTAAAATTATAATTTAGTGAATTTAGTTTTTATAAAGAATAATAAGTATTAAATAACTAGTATTTTTACTGAATTGTAAATACAAAAAAAGTAGTTTTGGAGGTGAGCAAAATGAAATATAAATGTACAGTATGTGGTTATGTATATGATGATGAAACAGAAAGTGTAAAATTTGAAGAATTACCAGATGATTGGACTTGTCCTTTATGTGGTGTAGGAAAAGAATTATTTGAAAAAGTAGAAGAATAAAAATAATAAAAGGAGCATGAATTAAAATTTTGTTATATTATAGGAAAGTTCTTTGAACTTCCTATAATATCAAGCGTTCCACAGAAAATTGCTTTGCAATTTTCGCGGGCGAACAAAGACGAGGCATGAAGAGTAATTTAAAAGGTCATAAAATTTTAATCATGCCTCTTTTGTTGTTTTATATTATATGTTTTGTTTAAAAAAGAAGAAGAAAATTTAATTTTCTTCTTCTTTTTCATCTTTTTTATCTTTATCATCATCATCATTGTTATTGTCAGTTTTATCAGCTTCTTTAGGAATTACAATACAAGTAGGTTTTTCTTTAGCAGATTTTGGTCTAACAGTATTTAAATGGTCATGAACACGTGAAATATCTAAATTTGAACCATCACCAGAAACTACTTCTAAATTTTTTCTTTCTTCCATAAAGGTTACCTCCACTTTTTATATTAAATTAATATTATCATATCTTATTTAAAAGTGCAAGAGCTAATTGAGACAATAGGGACAGGTCTTAATGTCTCATAAAAAGAATCTAATATAAAAAATTAGTTCAAAAATAACTATAACTTCAACTTATGCTTGCTTTTTCTTTGTACTTGTAGTAGAATAGTACAAGAAACAGACAAAATAAACCAAGGGGGAAAGATGCAATGAGAGGAATAGGCAATTGAAGAAACCATTAGTAATGCAAAAGAAAAAATAAAGATAAAAACTATGTAAAGCTTACAACAAGAGGTTAAAAAACATCACAAAAAAAGTTTTGCATCCAAAGAAAAACAAGTTTAAATTGAAGTATATTAAAATATAAAGAAGAGGATAAAATGGAAATTAATCAGTTAAAATCAATTATAGAAGCTACACTTTTTGCTGCTGGTAGACCAGTAACAATGAAAGAGTTAATTTTAAATTTAGAAATCACACAAGAAGATATAGAAAATATTATTGCTAGTATGCAAGAAGATTACAAAGAACAAAATAGAGGAATTGAATTAATAAAGATTAATCAGTCTTATCAATTGTGTTCAAAAAAGGAATTACACGATTTTATTTGCCCTGTATTAGATAAAAGAGCTAAGCCTAATTTGTCTAGTGCAGCACTAGAGACATTAGCTATAATAGCATATAATCAAAAGATAACTAGAGCAGAAATAGAGGCTATTCGTGGGGTTTCAGCAGATGCGTGTGTTTATAAATTACTAGAATATGGATTGGTTGAAGAAGCTGGAAAGACAGATTTACCAGGAAAGCCAATGTCATACCAAACAACAAATGACTTTTTACGTATGTTTGGTTATAGTTCTTTAGAAGAATTACCAGAGTTACCAAGGTATAGATTAGATGAAAACAAACAAATTGTTATTGATGAATTAATTGATTTAGAACAGGTAGAAAATAAAGAGATTGAAACAGATGAAATCACAGTTAAAGAAACAAATCAAAGTGAACTAGAAGAAATAGAGGCTCCTTTACCCGAAAGGGAAGAGGCGTAAAAAATATCATTTTGTTAATTTACAACATATAAATTTTGTATAAATAGAAAGAGGGATAAAAATGAAATTATCACAAACAGGTTTAGGAACAGTAAAATTAAATAATGTAGATGAAATGTATCCTAGTCAAAGTATATTAATTCAAACAGGGCAATTAGTACAATATGGAGCTGGACTATTTGGATATAACACAATACCATTATTAGTTAGAAGAAATATAGAAAAAATTATAGTAGAAACATTAAATAAATATGGTTGTGCAGAGGTATTACTTCCAACTTTACAACCAGACAGTTTATGGAAAAATTCAGGAAGATACGAACATTATGTTGAAGATGGAACAATGCTAATCACAAAAACAAATAAAGGAGATTTTTGTTTAGCACCAACAGGGGAAGAGGCAGTAGTAGAATTTGCTAAAGAAAAATTAAAATCTTATAAAAATTTGCCTGTAACATATTATCAAATTGGAGAAAAATTCAGAAATGAAATTAGAACAAGGGGATATTTATTAAGAGGGAAAGCTTTTCCTATGTTAGATGCATACAGTTTTGATGCAGATGAAGAAGGAATGGCAAAATCTTATGAAAATATCAGAAAAGCTTTTATTGAAATTTTTGAAAGAATTGGTATGAAAGTTATTCCAATTGTTGCAGATAATGGAGCAATGGGAGGAAAGAAATCAGAAGAATTTATGCTAATATCAGACCAAGGAGAAGACAAAATACTTTATGATGAAACAACTGGAATTGGACTAAATACAGAGATATTAGAAAAAGAAAATTATCAAGAATATTTAAAAGAAGAATACGGAATTGAAGATATTTCTAATTTTAAAGAAATAAGAACTATGGAATTAGGACATATTTTCCAATTAGGAACTAGATATTCTGAAATGATGGATGGAAAATTTATAAATCAAGATAATAAAGAATCTTTATATTATATGGGTTGCTATGGTATAGGTGTTAGTAGAACACTTGCAGCACTATATGAACAATGCTTAATAATAGACGAAAAATGGGGTGCTTGTGGTTTTTCTTTGCCAAAGGCTGTTGCTCCTTATTTACTTCAAATTATTCCAAAAATGGATAATGAAGAAAAAGTAAAACAAGCAAAAGAATTGTATGAACTATTAAATAAAAATGGAATAGGTGCAATTTTGGATGATAGGGAAAATCTAACAATTGGTAGCAAAATGAAAGATTGCAAAATTTTGGGAACTCCATATATGGTTGTTTTAGGAGATAAAACACAAGGAAATCAATTAGAAGTAGAAAATACAAGAACAGGAGAAAAGCAAATACTTTCAGGAGAAGAATTAATAGAAAAATTAAGATAAGAAATTAGAAAAATAAAATTCACTAAAAGGACACAAATTAAATATCAATTCATAACAATAAAATGGTAACATTTGGAATATACTAATACAAAGGAAGTGTATGTAATAGATGAAACCTAAAAAGAAAAAAGTAAATGAATTGATAAAAGTAGAAAATTTTATGGATTACCAAAAAACATTAGATGTAAAAGACAAAACTTTTGAAAAATTAATGTTTATTTATTCGGTGGCAATAAAAGAATTGGAAACTAAAATTAATATTTTAAAAGCTGAAGCTAAGCTTTTTTACGATTATGAATTAATAGACCATATAAATGTTAGAATAAAAAGTCCAGAAAGTATCATTAAAAAAATGCAAAAAAGAAATATGGAACTTACATATAAAGACATGATAGAAAATATTAATGATATTGCAGGTATTAGAATTGTATGTCCATTAAAAAAAGACATTGTTTCTATTAAAGAGTTTTTAAAAAAACTTCCAGGTGTCAATGTTTTAAAAGAAAAAGACTATATTACAAATCCCAAAAAAAGTGGATATTCTAGTTATCATTTAATTTTGGAAGTACCTATTATGCTTGCTAAGCAAAATATATATGTAAAAGTGGAAGTTCAAATTAGGACAATTGCTATGGATTTTTGGGCTAGTTTAGAGCATAAAGCTAAATATAAATCAGATGAGGAGATTAGCAAAAAAGAGTCAAAAGAGTGGATTAATTGTGCTAAAATGATAAATAAACTGGATAATAAAATGATGCTTTTGAATTAAAAATTGAAGTCGTTTTAAATGTATATAATAAAATATCAACAGAAGAATCGATAGAAATATAAAATATTAAATCCTCCAAGGTGCTTGCCTTGAAGGATTTATATATTATAAAAAATTAATAGGTATAACTTTATTTTTCTCATCTAAATTAATTAATTTATCGTATAAACAAATAACACCACCATATCCAATTTCTTTTCCAGTAGAATTTTCTAACACCTTAAAGTTTTTAATCATATCTTTTGATGGATTAGCACTTTTTTTAATTTCTATGGGATGTAATTTACCATTTTCTTCTATTATTAAGTCAATTTCTTTTTTATCTTTATCACGATAATAGTAAATAGGAGGTCTTAATTCTCCAGAATTATAGTAGCTTTTAATAATTTCTACAATTACAAAGTTTTCAAAAAAGTTTCCGGCCATAGAACCACTTTCTAATACTTCTGATGTTTTCCATTTAGTTAAATAACTAGCTAATCCAGTATCTAAAAAATATATTTTTGGTGTTTTTATAGCTCTTTTCATAACATTATTATAATATGGCTCTAAAATGTAAACAATATTAGAAGAAACTAATATAGATAACCATCTTTGTGCAGTGGGAATACTAATTCCAACTTCATTTGCAATACTATCTAAATTTAACATTTGTCCAATTCTACTTGCTAAAGCAGTCATAAACTTTAAAAAGCTTAAGTTGTCACCAACTTGTGTTAATTGTCTAACATCTCTTTCTATATAAGTACTAACATAAGTAGAATAAAACATATCAAAATTACTTTTTTTACTGTACATAGCAGGCATAGAGCCTTTGTGTATAATATCCCAAATTTGCTGATATGGGATATTAACAAGATAATTAGACCTATTTTCAAAATATTCATTTGTTGGTATAAACGGCTTGTGAAAGTCAATTTCTTTTATTTCTCTTAAACTTAAACCTAATAAATTAAGTATACCTACTCTTCCTGCTAAACTTTCGCTTATATTTTTCATTAAATGAAATTGCTGTGAACCAGTTAAGTAAAAAAGAGTTCCAGTTTCAGCTTCATCTACTAAAATTTTAATGTATCTAAATAAGTTTGGCGCATATTGAACTTCATCTATTATAATGGGTGGATTATTAGATTTTAGAAAAAGAGCTGGGTCTTCAATAGCAGCTTGGTTTAAAAATATGTCATCTAAGGTAATATATTTTGTATTTGGTTTAATGTTTTTTAATAATGTGGTTTTGCCAACTTGCCTACTGCCAGTAATAAGAAGAACTTTAAACATTTCTTCTTGTTTACTTATTACTTTTTCAATACTTCTTTTAATATAGTTCATAAAACATCTCCTTTTCGACTATTTTAATATCTAATATTATTATAGTCGATATTTTTAAATTTGTCAATTAAAAATATACGTGTGTTTTGACTTTTCGTAATATAATGGATCGCTATGCTTTGGTGTTAAAATTCATTACAGATTTTGGACAAGCTAAGCTTTTGCAGAAAATCTAATTGTGTAATTCGAGCCTCTCTCACGTTCAAAATCATTATTTGTCTATTTTGAAAATTTACGAATGCGACCAAAATAAGATTAGAAATTCTTAAATAATTTTATGGTAAGAGTTCAAGCTATGCTTGGAAAGGACCCATAAAATTATTTTAGAATTTCTTGAATTATGTCGGAAGCCGAGTAAAGTTTGAAAAAATAGACAAATAATTGATTTTGCCTTGAGCATTCCTCAAATTACACAAATAAGATTTTCTAGCTACAAGCTTAGATGCACAAAATTTTTCATTTATTTAACACCTAAGCATAGCTATCCATGATGTTATGAAAAGTCGGAAATTGAAAAATATACAAAACAAAATGTAAAAAAATTGAAAAAACATGAAGGATTTATGTAAAATGCGTCGAATATTATAATTATGTATGTTAATTTGAAAAAAGGAGGAGAAAATGCAACGATATAGTGATGAAACAATAGACGAAGTAAGGCAAACCAATGATATAGTAGATATAATATCACAATATGTGCATTTAAAAAGAAGTGGCAGAAATTACTTTGGACTATGTCCATTCCATAATGAAAAATCACCTTCTTTCTCCGTATCACCAGATAAGCAAATATTCCATTGTTTTGGCTGTGGAGTAGGAGGAAACGTATTTACATTTTTAACAAAAATAGAAGGAATTAATTTTATAGAAGCAGTACAAACATTAGCTCAAAGGTCAAACATACAATTACCAACATTAGAAGGTGGAGGAGACACTGCAAAAGAAAAATTAAAAGCAAAAGTTTATCAAGTAAATGAATTCACAGCAAAATATTACCACGAAAACCTATACAAATCAGAATCAAAAATTGCGCAAGAATACATAAAAAAAAGAAAATTAACAAATGAAACTTTACAATCTTTTCAAATTGGATTTTCAGGAAAATTTGACGAATTATACCAAGAATTAAAAAAACAAGGATTTGAAGAAGCAGAAATTTTAGAATCAGGATTAGTCAATCGAAACGACAAAGGACAATATATAGACAGGTACAGAAACAGGCTCATGTTTCCAATTTGTGATGCAAGAGGCAAAGTAATAGCATTTGGTGGAAGAGTTTTAGATGATTCAAAACCAAAATATATAAATTCGCCAGAAAATGTTGTATATAGCAAAGGAAGAAACTTATTTGGGTTAAATGTTGCAAAAAAAGGAGACATCAAGCAAATACTAATTGTAGAGGGATATATGGATGTTATATCTCTTCATCAAAGAGGAATTACAAATGTCGTAGCACCTTTAGGAACAGCACTAACACAGCAACAAGGATGGTTACTTAGAAAAAACACAGAAAAAATAATATTAAGTTTCGACTCAGACGAAGCAGGGCTTAATGCAAAAACTAGAGCATTAGACATATTACAAGAAATGGGATGTGACATTAGAATTTTACAAATTGAAGGAGCAAAAGACCCAGATGAATACATTATAAAATATGGAAATGCGAGATTTAATAACTTAGTAGAAAAAGCACTTTCTGTTATCGAATTCAAAGTAAAAGTATTAAAGCAAAACTTAAATTTAGAAGTAGCAAATGACAAAATAAAATTTTTAAACGAAATTGCTAAATTAATAGCAAAAATCGACAACACAATGGAAAGAGAAGTATATTTAGAAAAAATTGCCAAAGAATATAATATATCAAAAGAAGCCATTTATGCAGAAGTCAACAAACTAATATATAAAGAAGCAAAAGGTGAAAAAATATTAGAAAAGGCAAAACCTGTTATAAAACATAAAAAAGTAGAAGAAAATCAAATTCCTAAAACATTAAAAAGACGTGAAAATACAATTTTATCAATTTTATTAACAGGAGATATTAATATTTTCAATGTAATAGAGCAAAATATTAAAATAGAAGACTTTAAAGACACAATTAATAAACAAATTGCAAAAAAATTGTATGAAGAATTCGAAAAAGGAAATAGTAATATAAATGGAATAATAGATATGCTTCGGAGAAGAAGAACAAAGTCATATTACAGAAATTATGGCAGATGATTATGAAATAAAAGATGTTGAAAAAGCAATAGATGATATAATGCAAAGTTACGAAAAAGACAAGCTAAATAATAGAAAATTTGAGATTTTAGAATTGTTAGAACAAGACATAGAACAAGAGAATAAAAAGAGACTGGAAAAAGAACTGAGTGAAATTATTATTAGATTAGCTAAAATAAAATGATAGATTATTTGTTAAAGTTAAGAAAGGGATGATTAGGGGTCATGGATAAAAAAGAGAAATTAGAAAAAGAAGTAAAAAAAGCAACTAAAAAGAAAGAAACTGTTAAAGAGAAGAAAACAGAAAAAAAAGAAGTTGCAGAAAACAAAAAGGAAGAGTCTAAAAAAGAAGCTACAATAAAGAAAAAGAAAGTAGAAAAAAATGATAATGTAACAGAAGAAAAGAAAACAGTTCAAAAAGATAATACAAAGAAAAAACAAGAAGAAAAAACAGCAAAAGAAGTAGCCAAAAAAGAAAAAATGGAAGAAGCAAGAAAAGAAGCAAAAAAGAAAATAGAAGACAAAAAAGAAGAAAGTGAAAATGCCAATATAGATGCATCAGAAGAAAAACAAAATAACAATTTAAAAGAAGAAAAAGTAAATAGCATTCTAAAAAAGGCTAAAGAAAAGGGACAAATAACCTATGGAGATTTAGCAACAGAATTAGATGATGTCAATCCAGAACAGATTGACCAAGTTTTTGATGCTTTTGAAGAATTAGGAGTAGACTTATTATCTGATGATTTAGAAGAAGAGCCAGATATTGAAGACTTAAAAGAGGTAGAAGACTTAAAACTAGATGAAATAACAGATACTAGTTATGAAGGAATTAATGTAGATGACCCAGTTAGAATGTATTTAAGAGAAATAGGAAGAATACCACTTCTAACTTTTGAACAAGAATTAGAATTAGCTAAGAGAATATTAGATGGAGATGAAGAAGCAAAGCAAGAACTAGCAGAATCCAACTTAAGGTTAGTAGTAAGTATAGCTAAAAAATATGTTGGTAGAGGAATGCTATTTTTAGATTTAATTCAAGAAGGAAATATGGGACTAATTAAAGCAGTTGAAAAATTTGATTATACAAAAGGGTTTAAATTTAGTACCTATGCTACTTGGTGGATTAGACAAGCTATAACAAGAGCAATTGCAGACCAAGCAAGAACAATCAGAATTCCAGTTCATATGGTAGAAACAATTAATAAATTAATTAGAACTTCTAGGCATTTATTACAACAACTAGGAAGAGAGCCAACCCCAGATGAAATAGCAGAAGAAATGGAAATACCAGTAGAAAAAGTAATGGAAATTCAAAAAATAGCACAAGACCCAGTATCTTTAGAAACACCAATAG
>CAOKGO010000003.1 GCA_948468045.1 uncultured Clostridium sp.
AGTATTTACACATTTCTTTTTTATCATATTGTAAATTAGTATGACTGTAATTATCGCACATACATATTGCTAATCTTAATTTATTTTCTAAGTCCATATCTTTTATCATATCTATTACATAATTTAATTTTTCATCATTCATAATTTTCTATTCCTTTCAATTTTAAATTTTTATTAATTTTTGGGGTATGGGGTGCAAATCCCATATTGAAATTTGTGCGGGAGTACAAATTCAGTGCTTGCTAGGACAAGAATTTGTAAATTCTAAAATATTGCATTTTTTATTGTACTATTTTTGAATTCATTTTCTGTAAAATTTTCAAACCACTTTATGCAATTTCTGATGGAACTCTTGGTATTAATGTTAAATAATCTACTACATTTTCGTCCTCAATATATGGACAATTTATAATTCCATTTTCATAAAAATTCTGTTTTAGCAATTCATTATATATTGTTAAAGTAGCATTATCATATTCATTATTTGCGATTTTTGTATTAGAAAACACAAAATAATCTTCTTGTAATTTTTCTAATTCTTGTTTGTTAATTGCTTCTTTATAATGAAATCCAACATTATTATTTTTCAGTATTTCATATAAATAATTGATGTAGTCTGTACTACTTTTTGATATAAATTCTTCTGTGAATTTTATATTTGTTATTTCAATATTGTAGTTTTTATCTCTTTTAATTTCGATGCAATCTATTAACCTTTTAATCAATTCTTTCTTCGATTTTCTATTTAAACTCTCAAAAATAAATGAAAAACTTAATTTGTTTTTGAAAATAAATTCATCGTTTTCAGTAGAATAATCTAATTTTTTTAATAGTTCTATTGTATATTCTTTAAAGTCATTATTAGAATCAATTTGCTTTCTTTTCTTATTTAAGTTTTCTATTTCTTTCTTGATACTATCATTTTTATTGTTAATAGTTTCAACATTTAAAGTAGAATCTAAATATAAATCTACTAATTTTTTCTCTTGCATTTTTAGCTTGTCAATAGCTTTTTCTATATCTTTAATATCCTTTGTTTTGGTTGAATTACATACTATAACTTCATTATCCATATCATACATATACCTTGTTAATTCATTTAAAACTCTCGACAATTTTTCCTCAATTTTATCTGAACTATAATGTATTCCTTTTGATTTACAATTAGGATTTTTACAAGTTAAATGATAATATACTTTTTCTTTTGGTGTTCCACTATACTTAAAAGAGTTAGTAGAAGATAAAATCTTGCCACAAGTAGGACATCGCACAATACCAGTAAATAAGTGAATATGCTCTCCATAATTTGAATGCTTATTTCTTTCTAAAACTTTCCTTGTAATATTCCATGTCTCGGCGTCTATAATCGGTTCACAATAATTTTCTACTATTAAAATATCTTGTGGCTTTCTGCAATATTTACCATATTCAAATATACCAATATAAATAGAATTAGTTAGTATTTTGTAAACTCTATCACTTGTCCATTTTCCAGCCTTTAAATAAGTATTATTATTTTTAATAGTTGTTGCAATGCTTCTTGTAGAATTTCCCTGTTTACATAGTTCAAATATTTCTTTAACAACTTGTGCTTCAATTGGCTCTATTTCCAAATGACCAGTTTCACTATTTCTAATATAACCATATGGTGCTTTAGCTGGATGTACTCTTTCTAATGCCATTTCTTCTAATGCTCTTTTAGTTCTTGCTCCAATTTCTTTTCTTTCTCTTTGCCCAAATACTAAATTCATTCCAAATATCATTTCACCATTTGCAGTAGATACATCATAAGGCTCTAAAATAAGTTCTATTTTAACATCATGTTCTTCACAATAATTAAGAAGCCAAAAGCCATCATAATTATTTCTAGTTAATCTGTCTACTTTAATAGCAATTATTACTTCAATTTTGTGTGATTTAATATCTTTTAAAAGTCTTTGCATTTCTGGTCGCATTAAATCTTTTCCAGAATGTCCTGCATCATTGTATACATCTACAATATTGTAACTGTTCTTTTCACAATATTCTTTTATCATTCGTAACTGTGAATCAATAGAATAGCCATTATCTCTTTGGTCATCTGTTGATACTCTTACATAAACTCCACATCTCATAAAATATTACCTCCTATATTACCTGTGAATTTTTTAAGGTTTTGTATATCAAAATAGTAAAAAAACTTTAAAAATTTTTACCCTCTCATATGTTTGCTTAGAAAAGTGCATTTTCGCACCCCTAGTTTAGGAAAAAAATTAAATTTTTTTATTCTCTCATATGTTTCCTAACTAAAATGCAATTTTGCAATCCTAATTTCAAAAATTTTTTATAAAATTGCAAAAAGAAGGTTAAATATTTAATTTTATGAGAATTTGTTTTATTTCTTTAAGATTATACTTTTGTTTATGTTCTTTAATATAGAATGGCTTATTAGCTATCTCATTTACTTTATATTCGTAAATAGTAAGAGTGATAGGTGATGTAATCAAATATTCAGTTGGTTCAATGAATTGTAAATTAGTAGCCTTTAAATGCTTAATTTTGCCATTCTTAACTGTATAGTTATAACCTTTAATAATTTCTAGTATTTCATCATTTACCTTTATTTCTTGTATTACTTCAAACTCAAACATAAAAAATGCCCTCCTTTCTGGAAAGAGAACATTTTGATATTTTTATGAAGTTCAATTCATCTTTTCTAAAAATGAAAAAACTTACGAAACCCTTTAAAGTTCGTAAGTTGCTATAAATTGGAGCCAATAGGCAGAATCGAACTGCCGACCTACAGGTTACGAATCTGTTGCTCTACCAACTGAGCTATATTGGCATATCACTATAAAATATAGTACACTATTTGGTTTGTTTTGTCAATTTTGTAATATTTTTGAATTGAAAAGAGGAGTTCTAAAATAAAATGAACTCCTCTTAATTTTTAATACATTCCATCCATTCCTGCTGGCATTGCATCATGGTTACCACAGTTACATCCTTTTGGCTCTGGGCTATCAGTTACTATGCTTTCTGTTGTAAGTACCATTGATGCTATTGATGCAGCATTTTGCAAAGCACTTCTTGTTACTTTTGTTGGGTCTACAATTCCTGCTTTTTTCATGTCTACATATTCTTCTTTAGCAGCATCAAATCCAATTCCTAGTTGTGATTTTTTAACATTGTCTACTATTACTGCTGGTTCTAATCCACTGTTTCTAGCAATTTGTTTTACTGGCTCTTCTAATGATGTTAAAACTATTTTTGCTCCTAATGCTTCTCCTGCTTCTAGTGTTTTTACTAATTTTTCTACTTTTGGAATTACATTTATTAATGCTGTTCCTCCTCCTGCTACTATTCCTTCTTCTACTGCTGCTCTTGTTGCTGATAATGCATCTTCTATTCTTAGTTTTTTATCTTTCATTTCTACTTCTGTTGCTGCTCCTACACCAATTACTGCTACTCCTCCAGCAATTTTTGCAAGTCTTTCTTGTAATTGTTCTTTGTCATATTCGCTTTTTGTTTCTACTATTTGTGCTTTTATTTGTCCTACTCTATCTGCAATTTGTTGTTTGTTTCCATTTCCATCTACTATTATTGTGTTTTCTTTTTGTACTTTTACTTGTTTTGCTTTTCCTAATTGGTCTATTGTTGTGTCTTTCAATTCTAATCCTAGGTCTTGTGTAATTACTTCTGCTCCTGTTAAAATTGCTATATCTTCTAACATTGCTTTTCTTTTATCTCCAAATCCTGGTGCTTTTACTGCTACTACATTTAATACTCCCCTTAATTTGTTTAGGATTAGTGTTGATAGTGCTTCTCCTTCTATGTCATCACATATTATTAATAGTTTTCCAGATTCTTGCATTATTGCTTCTAATAATGGTAATATTTCTTGTACATTGCTGATTTTTTTGTCTGTTAGTAATATGTATGGATTGTCTAATATTGCTTCCATTTTTTCTGTGTCTGTTGCCATATATGGTGATAAATATCCTTTGTCAAATTGCATTCCTTCTACTACGTTTAGTTCTGTGTTTGATGTTTTTGATTCTTCAATTGTTATTACTCCATCTTTTGATACTTTTTCCATTGCATCTGCAATTAGGTTCCCTATTTCTTCGTTGTTTGCTGAAATGCTTGCAACTCTTGCTATATCTTCTTTTCCATTGATTACTGAGCTTACTTCTTTTAATCCTTCTACTGCTGTTTCTACTGCTTTGTCAATTCCTCTTTTTATTGCCATTGGATCTGCTCCTGCTGCTACGTTTTTTACTCCTTCTTTTATCATGCTTTGTGCTAATACTGTTGCTGTTGTTGTTCCATCTCCTGCTACATCATTTGTTTTTGTTGAAACTTCTTTTACTAGACGTGCTCCCATGTTTTCGTATTTGTCTTCTAATTCGATTTCTTTTGCAATTGTTACACCATCATTTGTAATTAGTGGTGCTCCAAAGCTTTTGTCTAATACTACGTTTCTTCCTTTTGGCCCTAATGTGACTTTTACAGTGTCTGCTAATTTGTTTACACCTTCTAATAAAGATTTTCTTGCTTCTTCTCCAAATTTAATGACTTTTGCCATTTTTACCATTCCTTTCTTTTTATGTTTTAAGTAATTTTATATAAAATTTTTAAAATAGTTTATTAATTATTTTATTCTACTATTGCTAGTATGTCATCTTGTTTTACTATTATATATTCTACTCCTTCGTATTTTACTTCTGTTCCAGAGTATTTGCTTACTATTATGTTGTCTCCTTTTTTTACATTTACTGGTTCGATTTTTCCGTCTATTTTTTCCCCTGGTCCTATTTCTATTACTTCTGCAATTTGTGGTTTTTCTTGTGCGTTTCCAGCTAGTATAATTCCACTTTTGGTTGTTTCTTCGCCTTCTTTCATTTTTATTAATACTCGATTCCCTAATGGTTTAATCATTTTTCATTACCTCCTTAAGTTTTGTTTTTAGCACTCTAGCTAATTGACTGCTAATACTTTATACCCTTTTTTCTTTCTTGTCAATACTTTTTTTCCTTTTTTCACATAAAGTTCACAAATATATTTTATTTTGTTTACTTAGGAATTATTACAACGGTTGCTTTTTATATTATAAAAATGTATAATAATGTCATGAAGAAATTAATTGTACCATCAAAATACGATGGAAAAAAATTAAATACATTTTTGTTTCATTTTTTCCCTAATTTGTCTTCTAATTTACTTTATAAAACCTTACGAAAAAAAGATATTAAGATAAATGGAAAAAGGGTTTCTAAAGATGTTATAATTTATGAAAATGATGAAGTATTAGTTTTTATTGCAGATAATTTACTAGAATCATCATATAAATTGGATATTGTTTTTGAAGATGACAATATTCTAATTTTGAATAAACCTTATAATTTAGAGGTGACAGGTGAAAATAGTTTAACTACTTATGTTCATGAAAGTTATAAAAGTAGTTGCTTTAAACCTATGCCTTGTCACAGAATTGATAGAAATACTACTGGTCTTGTTTTATTTGCTAAAAATGAAGATGCTTTAGAAATTTTATTATGTAAGTTTAAAAAACATGAGATCGAAAAACATTATTTGGCTTTAGTTTATGGAATTCCAAAAGAAAATAACAAAAAATGTATTGCTTATTTATTTAAAGATAATAAAAAGTCTCATGTTTATATTTCTGATTGTTTTAAAAAAGGTTATCAGAAAATTGTAACGTCTTATCATGTTTTGGAAAAGTATGATAATAATACATCCTTGTTAGATGTAGAAATTGAAACTGGCAAAACACATCAAATTAGAGCACATCTTGCCTTTTTAGGTTACCCTATTATTGGTGACCGGAAAATATGGCATAAATGCTATTAATAAACAGTTTGGCAAAAAGTATCAAGTGCTTTCTAGTTTTAGCTTAAAATTTAATTTCAAATCTGATAGTGGCATTTTAAATTATTTGAATGGAAAAAGTTTTAAATATAATAATTGATATTATATTTAAAACTTTTTTCCAGTAGAACGCTTTATATTATAGCAAGTTCGGAGAACTTTCCTATAATATAAAAGGAGTATGATTAAAATTCTATGACTTTTTAGAATTTTTACATACTCCTTTTGTTTTTGTATTAATCTTATTGAATATAATTGATACAATGATTATAATTTTATAATTTTTATTTTGATTCCATTGCTTTTACTACTACTCTATATTTACTGTCATCTGTACAAGTAATTAGTGTTACTTCTTTTTTACCATTTGTTAATTGTGTTGTACAACTAACATCACTTGGATCTACTTGATATTTGTTATATACTTTATAATTAATTGTTTTTCCTGTTGCTACATCTGTTATTTCTATAACATCTCCTGGTTCTAGCTTTGGAACTTTACTAAAAAATCTATTATTTCTATAATTATGTCCTACTATACAAAAGTTACCTACTTGATTTGGGTCTGGCCCCCAAAATTTAGTTGGTGCTTTTTTTAGTAAATCTTCTGTTTCTGCTTCAGTGTCTGTTGGCCCATCTATAATTGGATATGTAACTCCTATTTTAGGTATATTGATTGTTCCAATTGTTGCATATTCATATCCATTTTCTGTTTTTTGTGTTGCTTGCACTGCTTGCGCTATATTCTGATTTTTAGATACTTTTTCTTCTTGCCCTTTTGCTTGTTCTTCTTCATTTAATACCACAATTAAAATATTATTATTGGCAATTGTTGTGTCATTCTCTGGAATGTCAAGACTAGCTAAAATTTCTTGTGATGCTTGTTCTCCTCTATTTCTATCATATTCAGCATAAATATAAGCAGAAATTAAGACTACCACTAAAAAAACAGATATGAGGAACTCACATTTATATATTTTCTTTTTTCTTTTCAATTCAGGTGTAATATATAGTTTTTTTGTAACTAAAATTTGGTTCATTTTTCTCTCCCTATTTAATACTTCTTTTTAATTATATCATATAATATATAAAATGAGAAGTATTTTGGTAAATTAATATTTGTAATTAATTTATGATATTTTTGGCAATATTGGCATAGTCTTGTAATGTTAATTTTTCTGGTCGTATATTTGTGTCTAATTCTAATTTTTCTAATATTTCAATTCCCTTTTCTTTGCTTGAAAATACTTTTGTGTTTACTAATGCATTTATTAATGTTTTTCTTCTTTGCATAAAAGCTGATTTTATGATTTTAAACAATATGTCTTTTTTTTCTATTGTTACTGGTGGCTCTTTTCTTATTTTTAATTTTATGACTTTTGATGTCACCTCTGGTTCTGGTATAAAGCTGTCTTTTGGGACTTCTAAAATCCCTTGTGCTTGTGCATAATAATAAACACTGTATGTGATTGCTCCTGTTTCTTTTTGCCCTGGTAAGCATATTAATCTATTTGCAACTTCTTTTTGTATCATAACTGTTATGCTTTCTAATGGCAGTTCTTCTTCTAATAGTTTCATTATTATTGGTGTTGTAATATAATATGGTAAGTTTGCTACTATTTTTACATTTTTCCAATTTGATTCTTTTTTTTCTTCTTTTATTAATTTTTTTAAATCTACTTTTAAAATGTCTTGGTTTAATATTTCAAAGTTTTTGTAAAGTGAAAATCTGTCTTGTAATATTTTAATCATTTTTTTGTCTATTTCAACACATATTACTTTTCCTGCTTTTTCTAATAAATAAGTTGTTAATGTTCCCAGTCCTGGTCCTATTTCTATTACTAAGTCTTCTTTTTCTATTTGACTATTTTCAATTATCGATTTTACTACTTCTTCACTAATTAAAAAGTTTTGTCCTAATGATTTGTTTGCTTTTATGTTATATTTATTCATAATAAATTTTGTTTCTTCTAGAATTGTTCTCATAACACTTTCTCCTTTTTATACAATATACTATATTTGACTTATTTTTTCAACTTTTTAATTTTCTTTTTTATTTTTACTTTCTAAAACTTAAATTTCAACTTATATTGATTTTTGATAATTTTTGCGATAAAATAAGAAAAAAACAAATGAGGTTAAAAATATGGAGAACCAAAAAAGAAAAAAACGCAAAACTAATTCAAAGATAAATGAAAAATCAAATAGTCAAGCTAAAACTAGACCAAAAACAACTTCAAATTCTAAGACAAAGACTAAAACTAGTTCAACTAAAAAAACACCTACTAAGTCTAAATCAATGCAAAATGGGAATTTAAAAGCAAAAACTAATACAAAGTCTAATTCTAAACCTAAATCAATTTCAAAGACAACTACAAAAAATAAACCAAAGCAAAAATCAGAAATTTCAACAAAAAAAACAGAAAGAATTATAGAAAATAATAATATTATTTCAAAAAGGCCTAATGTTGTAAAGTTAAAAACTGATTTTGATTCTAAAAATTTAGTACATACTAAAAGTTTGAAAGTTTTTCTTGTTGTAGTTGTTCTGATTTTTGCTACTTTAGTTGGTCGTATTGGATTTTTGCAATTCGTTCAAGGGAATTATTTAAAAGAACTTGCTTATAAACAACAGGCTATTAACCAAATTATTAGCCCAAGACGCGGTAATATTTACGATTCTACTGGTAAAGCTCTTGCTATTAGTGCTCAAGTAGATACAATTACTGTCAACCCTACTAAAATTGTAAAAAATAACGACCAAGCTACAAAGGAGTATAAAGAGAAAGTTGCTAAAGGGTTATCTGAAACTTTTGAACTAGATTATGAAGAAGTTTTGAAAAAGGTAAGTAGCAATTCTCAAGTAGAAACTATTATAAAAAAAGTAGAGCAAGAAAAGGTTGATGTATTAAAGCAATGGATGGAAGAAAATAAGATTTCTGTGGGTATTAATATTGATGAAGATACAAAAAGATATTATCCTTATGGTAATGTTGCTTCTAATGTTATTGGATTTTGTGGTATTGATAATCAAGGTTTAAGTGGTATTGAAGCAAAATGGGAAGATGTCTTAACAGGTACACCTGGTAAAATTGTAAGTTCAAAAGGGAATAATCAACAGGAAATTCCTAATGCAAAGGAAACTTATATTTCTGCTGAAAATGGTAGTGATTTGACTCTGACTATTGATTTGAATGTACAGTCTATTGTTGAAAAGTACTTGAAACAAGCTGTTGATGAAAATGAATGTTCTAGGGGTGGAAATGTTGTTGCTATGAATCCTAAAACTGGTGATATTATTGCTATGGCTTCATATCCAGATTATGATTTAAACTCTCCTTATACACCAAACTCTACATTAGCAAAAACTTATGATTCTCTTTCTACTCAAGAAAAAAGTAATGCTTTGTTTAAGATGTGGAATAATAGGTCTGTTTCTGATACTTATGAGCCTGGTTCTACTTTCAAATTGATTACTGCTGCTGTTGCTTTAGAGGAAAATATTACTTCAACTGATAAGACCAATGACTTTTATTGTAAGGGTTATGAAGAGGTTGCAGACCGTAAAATTTCTTGTTGGTCTTCTAATCCGCATGGTGTACAAACTTTGAGAAGGGCTTTGTGTAATTCTTGTAACCCAGCTTTTATTCAGTTAGGTAAAAGGATTACTGCTCCTACTTTATATAGATATTATGATGCATTTGGCTTGTTTAGTTATACTAATTCTGGTTTATATGGTGAACAAAGTAGTGTATTTTTGGATTTAGATAAAGTTGGACAAGTAGAGCTAGCTACTATGTCTTTTGGACAAAGGACATTTACTGTAACACCTCTACAAATGGCTACTGCTATTTCTTGTATTGCAAATGATGGTGTTCTTATGAAACCTCGTATTGTAAAAGAAGTAACAAATACAGATACAGATTCTGTAACAGAGCTTTCTACTTCTGCGGTTAGACAAGTTATTTCTAAGCAAACAGCTCAAGAGGTTAAATCTATGATGGAGTCAGTTGTAACTGATGGTTCTGGTAGACATGCTGCTGTTTCTGGTTATTCTATTGGTGGTAAAACTGGAACTTCTGAGCCTCTTGATTCTAATGTAAATGAGGGTTATGTTGCTTCTTATGTAGCTATTTCACCTATTGAAGATACACAAATTGTTCTGCTTCTTACTTTATATGACCCTGACCCTCATAATAGAATAAATGGGCATCAAGGTGGTCAAGTTGCAGGTCCTGTTGTTTCTCAGATGTTGTCTGAAATTTTACCTTATTTGGGTGTTCCATCTAGTGAGGATGCTTCTAGTAATACAAATTCTAGTAATTTTATTGTTGTTCCTGATGTTCGTAACAAAACTGTTGCAGAAGCAGAAAAAATATTAAAAGCTGCTGGATTTACCACTAAGAGCTATGTTGATGGAGATATTAATACTACTTTAGTTGGAGATCAAACTCCAAAACCTGGAAATTCATTACCAAAAGGGTCTATTATTATACTTTATGGAGAGGAAAATAGTATTTCTACTTCAGTAGAAGTTCCAGATTTAAAAGGTTTGGGTGCTTCTGAGGCTGCAAATATCTTAAAGTCTAAAAATTTGAATATTAATATTGAAGGCTCTGGAGTTGTTGTTTCACAAGATTATTCTAAAGATGAACAAGTCCAAGAGGGTACTATTATAAAGGTAACTTTAAAGCAGACTCTTACACAAACACACTAATGGTGGAAGATTTTGGGATGTTCTCAAAATCTTCTTTTAAATTCCATATTTTCTTAATTATATCATTTAAAATTACTATCCATTTCTATTATTCCATTGTTTCATTTTGCCAATAGTTTTCTAATAGATTGTCTAATTTTTTGATTTTACTATATTTCTTTAATATTTCTTTTATTTCTTTTTCCGGTCTTCCACACAAATAAGTCATCCATGCTTCTTGTTTGTTCTTGGGTTTTGTATTGTCTAATATGAATTTTTGTAATTCTATTACATATAATTCTATTTTGTTCTCGTTTTTAGATGGTATTTCTATTTTGCTAAAATAATTTTCTGTTTTTAGATAGTTAAAGTCTAATATGTTTATAGTAATTGTTTTACAAGGTTTTCTGTTATCTTCATAGTCTAATTGGTTTGAATGTATTTGTGCATAATATAATAACATTTTGTTTTGTGCATAATAACCATCTATAAATTGTATTCCTATATTTAATTCTTCTTGTGTTTTTAGTTTAACTCTTACATCTGCTATTCCAAAGTTTTCCTCTTCAGGTAAATTCTTTGCTTTTTTTTGTAAATATGGGTTTAATTGGATTTTTTTGATTTCTTTTTTTAGAAAGACTTTTATAAAGTCTTGTAAAATGTCTAAATTTTCATTTGAATTTAAAACTTTTCTTAATACGGCATTACTTTTTGATATAAATTTTCTGTTCATATATTGATTTTAGTCGACTTTTTCCTCCTTTTTGTATTTTTATCAATTATATAATTTATTTAAGAGTATAATTTCTTTGCTAACATTTTGTCAATATGTTTTTTTAAATTTGTCCTATTTTTCATCGCAAATTTCGACAAAAAAAGTAGTTAGCTATTATTCATACTTTAATAGTAAACTACTTTTTAATTTAGATTTATTATGCTAAAGAGATACTTTTTAATTTTTCTATTACTTTTTCTATGCTTTCTTTTGGAGTTGATACTCCTGCCATTATTCCTATTTTATTATATTTAGATAATTTTTCTATATTTATTTCTTCTGATGTTTCAATTAAAATTGCTTCACATTTTTGTTTTGATATTTCATAAAGTTTTTTTGTATTAGAGCTGTTTTTTCCACCTATTATAATCATATAATTTACTTGCTGTGCTATTTTTTCTGTTTCTTTTTGCCTGTATTCTGTTGCTTTACAAATAGTATTTTTGGTTACAAGCTCTATATCTATTGGTAATGTTTCTTTTAAAATTTTTTCTATTTTAAGAAATGTTTTTAAACTATATGTTGTTTGTGAGATTAATAATACTTTTTTTATTTTAGAAGTTTTAATTTTTTCAATTAATTTTGGTATTTCTTCTTCATTTTCTATAATCATGCTTTGTGTACCACTGTAACTAATGGTTCCTATGTTTTCTGAATGTGTTGGACTTCCACATAAACAAATATAATATCCATTGTTTTTATATTTTTCTACTATTTTATGAATTTTCAAAACATTTGGACAAGTAAAATCTTTTAAAGTGATTCCTAATTTTTCCGCTTTTTGGTATGTTTCTTTAGGTTCACCATGTGACCTAATTATTGTAGTACCTTTTGTTTGTTCTATTGTTTCTATAAATTTTATACCTTTTTTTCTTAGTTTTTCTATTATTTGTTTATTATGAATTAATTCTCCTAAACAATATATTACTTTTTCTTTTTCTATTTCTTGCATTGCTCCATCTACTGCTTTTTTTACTCCATAACAAAACCCTGCTGTTTTCCCAACTATAATTTCCATACTGGTCTCCTTTTATATAGCTTTATTTATGTTGAAGCAATATAATAACCTACTCCTCTTTTTGTAATTAGTATTTTTGGTATAGATGTGTCTTTTTCTATTTTTTCTCTAATTCTTCTGACTGTTACATCAACTGTTCTGATATCTCCATAATATTCGTAACCCCAAACTTTTTCTAATAAAGTTTCTCTTGTTACTACTTGCTCTGGTTGAGATGCTAAGAATTTTAGTACTTCAAATTCTCTTAGTGTTAAGTCTATTATTTCTCCTCTGACTTTTACTTCGAATTTATCTAAGTCTAGTTCTAAGTCTCCCACTGTTAATTTGCTTTCTTTTTTCTTTTCTTTATTGTCTGATTGTATTACTTCTTTTCCTCTTGTTACTACTTCTGCTTTTCTTAGGTTTGCTTTTACTCTTGCTACCATTTCCCTAACGCTAAAAGGTTTTGTAATGTAATCATCTGCTCCTAATTCTAAACCTAAAACTTTATCGATTTCTTGGTCTTTTGCTGTTACCATGATAATTGGAACATTGTATGACATTTTAATTCTTTTACATACAGATAGTCCATCTAATTTTGGAAGCATGATGTCTAATAAAATTAAGTCTGGTTTTTTTTCTAATGCTGTTTCTACCGCAGATATACCATCTCCTGCTTCTATTAGTTTATATCCTTCTCTTTCTAAATTGTGAATTAATACTCCTCTAATTGCTTCTTCATCATCTACAATTAAGATTGTTTTAACTTCATTTTCTAATTCTTCTTCCACAAAAATTCCGCCTTTCTATATATAGCTTTATTTTTATACTTTTATTTATATCATAATTTATTTTATTATACAAGGTTTTTTATGAAATTTTTCCTCCACCTAGTACAATATTATTATTGTCATAAAATACGACTGATTGTCCTTTTGTAATTGCTCTTTGTGGTGTCTCAAATATAACTTTTACATTGTCCTTTTCTAGATATACAATTGCTTTTGCTTCTTTTGCACGATATCTGATTTTTGCCATACATTCTATTGGTTTATTTTTAGGTTCTATTGCTTGCCAATTTAGTTGATTTGCATATAATTGGTTTGTATATAATTGTTCTTGTGTTCCTACTATTACTTCGTTTTTTTGTTTGTTTAATTCTATTACATATAATGGCTCTGAATATGCAATTCCTAGGCCTTTTCGTTGTCCTATTGTATAATTTATTAATCCTTTGTGTTTTCCTAAAATTTTACCATTTTTTAATACTATGTTTCCTAGCTTGGTTTTAACTTTTCCATATTCTTTTAAAAAACATTGATAATTATTGTCTGGTATAAAACAGATTTCTTGACTGTCTTTTTTTTGTGCAACATCTAGGTTGTTTTGTTTTGCTATTTTTCTGATTTCTTCTTTGTTTTCATAGTTTTGCAATGGAAAGATTATATTTTGTAATATTTCTTTTGGAATTGTATATAAGAAATATGTTTGATCTTTTTTTTCTTCTTTGCATTTTTTTAATACATATTGTTTATAGTTTTCGGAGAATTCTATTGATGCATAATGCCCTGTTGCAATATAGTCACATTCTAATTCTTTTGCTTTTTTGTAAAAACTCCCAAATTTCAAGTATTGATTGCATTCTACACATGGATTTGGTGTTTTGGCTTCATTGTATTGCTGAATAAATTTGTCTATAACTTTTTCTTGAAATTGTTTTTTGCAATCTATTATACAGTGCTGTATTCCGAATTAAATCACAAACTTTTTTAGCATCATTTTCTGCTTTATTTATATTACTACTTTCTTGTTCTTTTGATTCCCATAATTTCATTGTACATCCAATTACTTCATATCCTTGTTTTTGTAAAACAATGGCAGATACTGAGCTATCAACTCCACCACTCATTCCTAATAAAACTCTTTTTTTCTCCATTTTTAACTATATTCCTTTCATACTGCCTAATTATTTTATTCCTCTAATTTGCTTTTTGCTTCTTCTAATGCAATTGAAAGTTGGTCTGGACATGAGGTTCCTCTGTAACCACATGGAATTCCTTTTAGTTTTTTAATTGCTTCTGCAATTTTCATTCCTTGTACTAAATTAGAAACTCCTACTGTGTTTCCTGCACAACCTCCTACTATTGTTACTTTTTTTATTATGTCTCCATCTAATTCAATAATCATTTCTTGTGAACATACCCTGTCACTTGGTTTATATCTGTATTCCATTTGCCTATCCTCCAATAATTTTTTTATATCATTTCTTTTGTACCTAACATTTTCTAATTTGCAAAAAGTACTAAATAATAAGATAGAAATTTTATCTTAATTTTATATGTACATCTTCTAATTGTTGTTCTGTTACTTCTGATGGTGCATTCATTAATAAATCTCTTGCCTTTTTGTTTTTTGGAAATGCTATTATTTCTCTTATATTTTGTGAGTCTGCTATTAGCATAACCATTCTATCTACTCCTGGTGCTGCTCCTGCATGTGGTGGTGTTCCATATTGGAATGCATTATATAATGCTCCAAATCTGTTTTTTACTTCTTGTTCGGTGTATCCAGCAATTTCAAATGCTTTTACCATGGTTTCTGGATTGTGGTTTCTTACCGCTCCTGATGCCATTTCATATCCATTACATACTAGGTCATATTGATATGCTAAAATGTCTAATGGGTCTTTGGTATTTAGTGCTTCTAATCCACCTTGTGGCATAGAAAATGGATTGTGTGAAAAATCAATTGTTCCTTCATCTGATAATTCATACATTGGGAAGTCTACAACAAAACAGAATTTATATACTTCTTTTTCTATTAATTCTAATCTTTTTCCTAATTCAATTCTAACTAGTCCAGCTATTTTTTGTGCTTTTTCGAATTCGTCTGCAATAAAGAATATTGCTGATTTTTTTTCTACTTTGTATTCTTTTTGTAGTATTTCTTTCATTTGTTCGGTAATAAATTTTGCAATTCCACCTGTTAGTTCTCCATTTTCTTCTAGTTTAACCCATGCTAATCCTTTTGCTCCTACTTCTTCTGTTGTTGCAAATTCTCCCATTTTATCAAAGAATTTTCTTCCTTGTGCTGCTCCATTTGGAACTACAATTGCTTTTATTGTTTTTCCTTGGAAACTGTTAAATTCAGAGTTTGCAAATATTTTTGTTACATCTTGTATTATTAATGGGTTTCTTAGGTCTGGTTTATCAATTCCGTATTTTTCCATAGCTTCTTTATATGGAATTCTTACAAATGGCCCTTCATCTACTTTCCAGTTTGTGAATTTTTTGAAAGTGTGTGGAACTACTTCTTCAATTACTTTGAATACATCTTCTTGTGTTGCAAAACTCATTTCAAAATCTAATTGATAGAATTCTCCTGGAGCCCTATCTGCCCTAGGGTCTTCATCTCTAAAACATGGTGCTATTTGATAGTATTTGTTAAATCCTGCTACCATTAGTAATTGTTTAAATTGTTGTGGTGCTTGTGGTAAGGCATAAAATTCTCCTGGATTTATTCTACTTGGTACTAGATAGTCTCTTGCTCCTTCTGGAGATGAGTTTGCTAATATCGGTGTTTGAATTTCTGTGAATTCTAATTCGTCCATTTTGTCTCTTAGTGTTTTTAGGATTTTTGAACGAAGTAATATGTTGTTATGTAATGTTTCATTTCTTAAGTCTAAAAATCTGTATTCTAATCTTAGGTCTTCTCTTACTTCTTGGTCATTATTAATTTCAAAAGGTAGTATGTTTTTGCATTTTCCTAATATTTCTATTTCTTTTGCAACTACTTCTATCTCTCCTGTTGGAATTTTTGTGTTTTTGCTACTTCTTTCCACAACTTTTCCGCAAAATGTGGATACAGCTTTCTGTATTTAATTGTTTTGCTTCTTCTTGTAATTTTTCATCATTTATAACTATTTGTGTTATTCCAAATTCGTCTCTTAAATCAATAAAAATCATTCCACCTAGATTTCTAAGCTTTTGTATCCAACCTGCTAATTCTATGGTTTCTCCTACGTTTTTTATGTTTAATTCTCCACATTTTTTTGTTCTATACATTGTTAATTCCCTCCATTTGTTTTTTACTTTCACTATTATGAGACATGTAGACCTGTCCCTACTGTCTCATTCTATTATTATTTGGTCTTCTTCTATGTATACACAAGATTGTTTATGCATTGGTTCTTCATCTCTGTCAATTTCTTTTACTACATTTGCAATTCTAATTTGTACTGTATCTACTAATCCTGCTGCTATAATTGCTTGTTTGTTTCCTTTTGCTCCTGCATGTGCTAATCCTCTTAAGGCTCCTAGTATAACAATGTTGTCTGATGCTATTACTTCTGCTCCAGAGTTGACATCACCTATAATTACTAGACTTCCTTCTGCTTCAATTCTTTGACCTGAACGAAGTGAACCTCTATGGAATTTTGTTTCAGAAATTGCTATTTCTTTTTCAAATGTTTTTGTTATGCTATGTAAACCTAGACTTTTTGGCATATCAAAGTCAATTTCTACATCAATTTCATTTTTTATTATTTGTTGTATTTCATCTATTTCTTTATTTTTCAAAATTTTCCCTGCTACTAATATCGGTGTTTTCTCATTTTTATATAATTTTTTTAATTCTGTCAACTTCTTTTTTAAGGCTTCAACTATTTCTTCTTGAGTTGCTTCTTCATTTAGTTTTATTACGATTTCATCTTTTTTTAAGTTTATCATTACACAATTTTTCATTAATTTTACATCCTTTCTTCTTAAAAATTATACATTGAATAAATTTTATATATAGTTTACTACTTCACAATTTCAAACTTATAATTATTTATAATATTGTACTATAAAAAGCATCAATTTATTATTTCCACATATGGAATTGCTCTCATATCTTCTTCTACATTTTGCACATTCATTCCAAAGTATTCTGCCATTATGTCCCTTACTACTTCTGCTGTATAATTTCCATGTCCTCCATTTTCTACCATAACAACAATTGCAATTTCTGGGTCTTCAAATGGTGCAAAACCAACAAACCATGCATGTACTTGATTATTTGGTGCTTCTGCTGAACCTGTTTTTCCTCCTACAGTTATATCAAAGTCTTTAAATCTTATATAAGCTGTTCCACTTGTATCGCTTGTAACTGATTTCATTCCCTCTAGTACTGCTTTTAGATAGTTTTGGTTTATTTCTAAGTTTTCTGTATTGTCTTGTTCTAATCCTAATTTTTTATTTATAAATTGGTTTATTTCTTCTCTTGATACTTCTGAACCATCAGCATTTCTTATTGTTTTTACAATACTTACGTCAACTTTTTGACCTCCATTTGCAAGCATACTTATATATCTTGCCATTTGTAGTGGACTGAATTCATTATCACTTTGCCCTATTGCTGCTTGCAAGACTTGACCTGGTCCCCATGGCTCATTTTGAGGATGTAATTTGCTCCATGTTTCTTTGCTTGCTAATGCTCCTGCTGTTTCACTTGGTAATTCAATTCCTGTCTTGTTTCCTAATCCAAAGTATTTTGCATATTTTACTAGGTTTTCTATCCCCATTTTGTCTGCTGTTTCATAAAAAAAGTAGTTACATGATTTTTCAATTGCTCCTGAAACATCTAGGTACCCATGCCCTATATGGTAGTCTGTATATATCCAACATCGTGGTTGAAAGTCTCTATATTTTTTGTAGATTCCTGTGTCATTTATTTTTGTACTTAAATTTATTGTATTTGATTCTAATCCTGCTATTGCTGTTACCATTTTAAATGTAGAACCTGGTGAATAAGAGTTTTGCATTGCTTTATTTACTAATGGTTTTGAGGTATTGTCACGATATTTTGCCCAATTTTCATTGCTTATTCCTCCTACAAAGTCTGATGGTGTGTAGTCTGGATAACTTGCCATTGCTAGTACTTCCCCTGTGTTTACATTCATGACTACTGCTGCTCCTGCTTTTGCATCATATACTCTTTCAAAACCTCCTGATGCTATTTTTTGTATGTTTGATACTAAAGCATCTTCTGTTATTTTTTGCAAGTTTGCATCAATTGTTAATACTATGTCTGAACCTGCTACTGCTTCTTTTGCAATGTATTCTGCTGTTGTTGTTCCATCAACTGCCATGTCTATTTGTTTTGTTCCATTTTTTCCTTTAAGGTATTCTTCAAATACCGCTTCTATTCCTGTTTTTCCTATAATATCGTTTTGACTATATGTTGATTTTCTTTTTTCATATTCGTCTGGGTCAATTCTAGATGCATAGCCTAATATATGTGATGCTAAGTTTCCTGATTTGTAATCTCTTACTGGTTTTATTACAATGTTTATACCTGCAAATTTTTCTGAGCTTTCACTAAATTCTGCTACTGCTTCTGTTGGAATATTTTCTGCTATTGTTACAGATTTTGTACTACTATATCCCTTTTGTGAAATTAGGTAACGTATGCTAATTATTTTTCTAATTTCTTGTATGTTATCTGTGTTTTCTATTTTATATTTGTTTTTAAATTTGTAAAATGCTTGTTCTGCTGTTATGTCATCTTCTAAGTTGTTTGCTTTTTTCCAATTAACTAATGTTTCGTTTTCTATTGTATATTCAAATGGATCTAGTTTTATTGGAAATGTGTCTGAATATGAACATTGATGCTTTTCTAATACTTGTATCATATTTAGTATAGATATATTTAGAGCTTCTGTATCTACTTTACTTTTGTACATTTCTAATGAAAATTCCATTTTTGATGTTACTAATTCTACTCCTGTTCTATCTAAAAAAGCCCCTCTTGCTGCTTCTAATGTGCTTTCTCTTGTTAATCTTGTATTAGATTCTTCTCTATATTCTGCCCCATGTATAATTTGAAGTGTAAATAGTCTAGCAATTAGAATGATTCCAACAATATAAATTAATACTGTTAGAATGTTAAACCTCAAGTTTATGTTGATTTTTCTTTTTCTACTTTTTGCCAAACCTTTCACCTCTCTTTTCTATCTACTGTAATTTGTGTGACTTTTATACAAAATTTATTATTTTTTTATAAAGTGTTAATTCGGGGGGACCGACAAGGTTACAAACTGTTACATTAGTTACAGTTTGTCCGAAGTTGGGAAACACTTTATAAAAAAGATAATAAATTTTGTCATTATATTTCTTACTACAAATTACCATTTAAAAATATCGCGTCAAAATTTTATTCCCCTTATATTCATTTTCCATATAATATCCAAATTTTTGCATTAGTGGATAAAAAATAATTGTTAAAATTAAATTGTAAATTAATTCAATAGCTAATATTCTTATAAAATTAATTATTTCTACTTGAATTGATATAAAAATATAACTCAATATATAAGATAAACTTTCAAATACTGCTGTTGCAACTATTGACATTACCATTATTGTCATTCTACTATCTTTTGAAAAGTTTTTATCAAATACTGCTGCTAAAAAACCTATTAAACCTAATCCTATGCTATTTATTCCTATTTTGGTTCCAATAATTAAGTCTAAAATCAAGCCTATTATTACTCCATAAACTGTTCCCATAGTTCTATTACTAAATAGTCCAATAAAAAGTACCAATATAACAAATAAATTAGGCATAATATCTGCAATTGTGAACCAACTAAAAAAGTTTGCTTGTAATAGATATATAATAAAAGATGTTATTATTAAAATTATGTTAATGATTACTTTTTTCAATTTGTTCACCTCTTTTTCTTGATTGTAGATTTATTTTATTGGTTTGTAATTACTAATACTGTGTCTAGTTTGTCAAAGTCAACTGCTGTTTCTACTATGGCATATCTATCTGTCATGTTTTGTGTATTTGTTACTTTTTTTACAGTTCCAATATGGATTCCTTTTGGATAAATTCCTCCTAACCCTGATGTTTCTATACTGTCTCCTTGTATAATATTTGCATCTGTTGGAATATACATGGCTTTTAGAGAAGATTTATCATCTAATGTTCCTTTACATACAATACTATCTTTTGTAGTACTCATTGAAGAGCTAACTGAACTTGCTGTGTCAATAATTGTTTGGACTTTAGCTGTTTTGTCTGTTACTGATATTATGTGACCAACTAATCCCTTGTCTCCAATTACTGTCATGTTTTCTTGTACTCCATCTTTTTTTCCAATGTTTATTACAATAGTTTTTGAATAATTACTTATATCTTTTCCTATAACATATCCTGGTATTGTTTTGTATTCTCCATATTTTTCTGTTAAGTCTAGATATTCTTTTAGTGTTTCGTTTTGAGTTTTTATGTTTTCTAATTCTCTTAATGATTGTTCTAATTCACTGTTTTGTTCCTTTAGTTTTTTATTTTCTTCTTTTAGGTTATTAATGTCAGTAAAAAATGTATTGTTCCCACTTATTTTGTTTTTTAAATATGTTAGTCCATTTTGAATTGGCATAACTAAATTGCTTGCCGCATTTTCAAAAAATGAATTTTCAGAATCACCATTTGAAAATATGACTATTGCAATTAAAATAATTATGGTTATTATTATGCCTATCATTCCAGCTTTTTTACTTTTATACATTATCAAGTTCCTTTCTCCAAAATTATAATTTATAATTTAACTAAATTTTATTATTACATTAAACTTTTAATTATAACAATTGAATTATTTTTAACTGTTATTTTCTTTTTCTACTATTTATTAATACAGTTTTTAGTCTTTCTAAGTCTTCTAGTGTTTTACCTGTTCCCCTTACTACACAGTCTAAAGGCTCTTCTGCTATATATACTGGCATTCCTGTTTCTATGCTAAGTAACTTGTCCAAGTTTTGAATTAAGGCTCCACCACCTGCTAATACTATCCCTTTTTCCATGATGTCAGATGCTAGCTCTGGCGGTGTTTTTTCTAATGTTAGTTTTACAATTTCTACAATTTTGTTTACTGATTCTTTTATTGCTTCTTCAATTTGAGTTGATGTTATTTTCATGTTTCTAGGTAACCCATCTGCTAGGTCTCTTCCTCTTATTTCCATTGGAGTTTCTGTCATTAGTGGCATAGCACAACCTATTCTTTTTTTGATTTGTTCTGCTGTTGTTTCTCCAATTGCTAGGTTTAATTCATGTTTTATGTAACTAACTATGTCTTGGTCTAGCTCATCTCCTGCTACACGTAAAGAATGACTAACTACTACCCCTCCTAAAGAAATAACTGCAACTTCTGTTGTTCCTCCTCCAATGTCTACTATTATATTTCCACTTGGTTCTCCTACATCTAATGATGCTCCAATTGCTGCTGCCATTGGTTCTTCTATTAGGTATACTTCTTTTGCTCCCGCTTGTATAACTGATTCTTCTACTGCTCTTTCTTCTACTTCTGTTATTCCAGATGGGACCCCTACTACTACTCTTGGTCTTCCTACATTGTATCTTTTTCCTACTTTTTGGATTATATTTTTTAACATTAATTGTGTTGCCGTGAAATCTGCAATCACACCATCTTTTAAAGGTCTTACTGCTTTTATTTGTTCTGGTGTTCTTCCTAACATATCTTTTGCTTCATTACCTGTTGCCATTATTGCTCCCGTTTTTCTATCTATTGCTACAACAGATGGCTCTTTTAAAACAATTCCTTTTCCTTTTAAAGTTACTAATATATTGGCTGTTCCTAAGTCAATTCCAATGTCTTTTGACCCAAATGTAAAAAGTTTCATTTTTTTTCATTCCTTCCCATTCCATCATTATTTGTTTCTTTATCCAATTCTTCTGCTATTTCTGAAAATATGCTTGTGTATGATTGGTTTCCTATTATTAGATGGTCTAATAATTCTATTTGTAATAAACCGAGCTGCTTCATATAACCTATTAGTGAATTCTATATCTGCTGTACTTGGTGTTGCATCTCCTGAAGGGTGATTGTGTGCAATTATTATTTTAGGAGCTTTTATTTTAACTGGTTCATCTAATATATCTCTCATAGTTACTTCATTAAAGTTGTTTCCACCTATTGTTATGTCTCTTATTTTTAATATGTCATTTTTGTTGCTTAACATAACTAACCTTGCTACTTCTTTTCTCTCAAATCGAAATTCTTCCATAAATATTTTTGCTAGGTCTTCTGGGTTTTTTATATGTATTTTTTTGACACTTACAGGTAGAGCCATTCTAGTTGCTAATTCTCCTACTGCTTTTAGTTGTATGGCTTTTACTTTTCCAATTCCTTTTACTTGCATTAGTTCTTCTATACTTATGTTTCGTAAAAAATTTATTCCCTCTTGACTTGTAGTATTTAAGTTTAGTATTTTTTGTGCTAGTTGTACTGATGTTTCTTGTTTTGTTCCCGTTTTTATTATTATTGCTAGTAGTTCTGCATTAGATAATGCCTTTTCTCCATACCATTCTAGTTTTTCATATGGCCTTTCTAATTCTGGTAGTTCTTTTATTTTGATTGGCAAAAAAACCGTTCCTTTCTTGTCCTTGATTGCCCCTAGTTTTGGAAGTTGCGACACACAAGATATAATTACTACTTTTTCGCATTACCTCACTTAATTTGTATTATATTTTTTTGTATATGAATATTGCAAGTACCATTCCTATTATGCTTGATATACTTATTTTAAACATTAGTGCAAATGTTATTTTTACTACACTTAAGTCTAATGTTATTGGATTTTCTAACCCAAAGCTTTGACTATATGATAACCACCATAACCAGTCTACTTTTGATGCTAATTCTCCTAATAGTCCCCCAACTACTAGTCCTGATAATATAAACACTAATAATATCCATATATTTTTTTCTTTTGTTGCCATTTTATTTCCTCCATTTTTTTATTTTTTTATTACGGCTATTGCATTTTTATTCTACTTTTGGTATTATATCTTGAATTAGCAAAATTTTCAAGTAGATATGTAATATTTTTGTAACAATTTATAAAGTTATAATTCATATCTAAAATAATCTATACTTTGTGTAAGTATTTATATATTTTTTAGTTATCAATATAGCAATTAACTTTAAAACAAAACGTGTTGATGTTATAGGAAAATCAAAGATTTTTCCTATAACAGAACAAAAGGAGCATGATTAAAAAATTCTTTACTTTTTAGATTACTTTATATGCTCCGTCTTTGTTCGCCTACCAATTTTGCAAATTTATTACCAAAAATTGTGGCTTTCCATATAATAAAATAAGTAGTATAATATAATTAGTGATATTTAAGGAGGAAGTGCTTTTATGAAAATTGAAAAACTTACTGAAAACAAGATTCGAGTTATTATTCCTTCAGAAGAATTAGGCTTGAATACAAATAATATTAATGCTATGCATAAGGCATTTGAAATGCAAGAAGTTTTTTTAAATATTTTAAAAAAAGCTGAAAAGGAGGTTGATTTTCAGACAGATGGTTGTAAATTGTTAATTGAAGCTTTTTCTTCTTCAGAAGATATTTTTGTTTTTACTATTACTAAGTATTTACCTGAAAAGGATGAAAAGAAGAAAAAATTAATAGTAAAACGAAAGAATTATAATCAAGTAAATGATAAATATTCTATATGTAAATTTGATAGTTTTGATACATTTTGCAGTTTTTGTAATAGTGTTAAGTGTATACATAAATCCGAAAATGATAAGTTTATTAAAAATACTGTGTTGTATTTATGGAAAGATGTTTATTACCTTGTTTTTAAAAATATGAATATTAATGAAAAAGATAAAAATCTTATTTTTTCTACTTTGTCTGAGTTTGCTAAATTTGTTTCTTATTCTGATAATTTTGAAAGTAAATTACTAGAACATGGCAAAGTAATTATTAAAAAAAATGCTATTAATATTGGTATGAATTTGTTTGTTGATTGATTAACTGTTTTTTATAATTTTAATGTCCTTAGGTGAACTCTTCTATTTTAGAGTCTGCCTAAGGACATTATTTTTTATTTTAATATACATAGTTTTGTGGGTTATATGCTACCCCATTTAATCTTACTTCTAAGTGTAAGTGTGGACCTGTTGAGTTTCCTGTTGAACCAACTGCCGCAATTGTTTGCCCTTGTGATACTTGTGTTCCTGCTGATACATAAAGTTTACTGCAATGGCCATAATATGTTTGTACTCCATTTCCATGTGAGATAACTATCATGTTTCCATATGAACCTTTGTAACCAGAAAATGTTACTGTTCCTGAGGCTGCTGCTGCTATTGGTGTCCCTGTTGATGCTGCGATGTCTAAACCTGTATGTGATGATCTCCTAATACTACTTCTTACTCCAAATCTTGATGTTATTGTTCCTGATATTGGTCTTATTAGTGCAATTCCAATGCTTGCTTTTCCACTTGATGTTGTTAAATTTGTATTTACACTTCCTTTTGCTCCATATTTTGCTGTTCCATTTTTTGCAACTGATACTACTTTTGCTGGCTCTATATATAGCTTTGATATTGCTTCTTCTGTTGTAACTAAGTCTGCCATATTTTGTTCATATTTTTCAACTATTGATATTTTTTCAAGGTTTGAACTATTTTTTTCTTTTAGACCATTTACTACTTTTTCCGCTTCTTCAAAATTAGATACATATGCTTTTTCTTCTTGGTCTTCTAATACCGCATAATAACGATAATATGCTGTTCCTTGTTCTTTTACCTGCTCAAATATTTCTTCATCATTTGGTACAATGTCTTTTTTTAGTAAACATAGCTTGTATTCTGGAAGATTTGCAACTTGCACAAATGCTATATTTTTATTTTCTTCTTCTCCATTTTCTATGTATTCATTAATTTTATGTTGTAATTCTGATTTGTTTTCTGTATATCCAACTTGTTCTCCATTCATATATACACTATAAGTTGGTTTATATAAAAAACCAATTGCTCCTACAATTAAAAAGATAGAAATCATGAAAAGTACAATAAATTTTATACTTCTTTTGGTATGTACCATTACTTTTTTGAACATATCTACAATCAATCTCCTTTGTATTTTAGTTACTTTCATTTGAAATTATTATTGTAATAATATTGTAATATTTGTTTTTTTGCAAAGAGATTACTTGTCCAATTTCCGTAATTTTTTTTCCTTTTTAAAAGATTAGCTCTTTTTTATTTAATTTATCTCTTTTTTTCATTAGAACATTTCTTGAGCCATATAATTCTCTATTTATAACGAACAAAATGAGCATGATTAAAATTTTTGACCTTTTAGATTATTTTACATGATCCGTTTTTATTCACCTGCCAAATTTGCTTTAGCAAATTTGTGTAGAATGTGTTGTTATTGTATAGGTAAATCTTTGATTTTTGCTATACAATAATAAAAGATTGATATAATAAATATATATCAATCTTTTGATTTTTATATAGATATGTCCCAAATTTGACATTATTGTTGTAGTTCTGTTTTTACTGTACTGATTTCTGTTGTTGTTGCTTTTTGTGCTGGTACATAGTATCCTTTTGTTTGTGCTATTTTAAATAGCTCATATTGAAAACTTTCATCATTGTTTCTAATTTGTTGAAATGTTTGTCTTAGTTGCATATTTTCTGCTTCTGATATTGCAGTTTGATATGCTGTTAAGTCTGCTTTTACTCCTCCTAAGATGTCATTTACCATTGTTTTTTCGTCCATTTTTCTTTCCCTCCTTAATTTTAGTTATTTAAAAATGTCATTAATTTTTGTTTTGTGTTTAATGCATCTTGTGCTGATTTTGAAAATAGTTGTTTTATTTGTGGGTCAACTGCTTGTGATGAATAAGTATTTAGTTTTTGGTAAACTGTTTCATGTGCCCCTATTAGATGTCTTAAATGTTGTAATTCAATTTGGTTTAAATCTGCCATTTTTATCCTCCTTTTTTTGTTATTCTTTACTTATTATTTTCAATTTTTTAAATTTTATACAATAACTTTATAAATTTTAAAACAAAAGAGGCATATTGAAACATTTGTGATTTTTTAAATTCCTTTACATTTCTCATCTTTGTTCACCTGCCAAATTTGTTTTAGCAAATTTGGCTAGAATGTATGTTTCTTGTATAGATAAAATCCTATACAAGAACAATAGTGGGCTGATTAATATTCTCTAACTTTTAATGTATGGCATTCAGCCCACGTTTACTTGTTCGCCCGCGAAAATTGCAAAGCAATTTTTGCGTGGAATGCTTTATATTATAGGAAGTTCAGAGAACTTTCCTATAATATAAAATGAGACAGTTCAGACCTGTCCCTACTGTCTCATTTTATATTATTTCTAAGTTCGCAAACTTTGCCATTAGCCTTTTATGTCCTGCTTTATCAAAGTTTATGTCTACTTTCAAGTCTTCTCCCTCTGGTTCGACTAAGTTGATTGTTCCTTCTCCAAATTTTTTGTGGAATACTCTTACTCCTGCTTCATATTGTGATAAGTCTACTTC
The DNA here is from genome assembly GCA_948468045.1 of uncultured Clostridium sp. Classification (GTDB taxonomy): domain Bacteria; phylum Bacillota; class Clostridia; order TANB77; family CAG-508; genus CAG-269. The sequence goes on from CAOKGO010000003.1 coordinate 26,714, forward strand.
TTTGTTATTAGTTATTTTTTTACCTAAGTTGTTTAAGAAGCTTTCTGCTGTTCTGAATGCAAAGTTACTACTTTGTTTTGCAGCCATTACTGGCTCTTTTTCATTTACTTTGTATGTTTTTATGTTACCATTATTTTTGCTTCCATAGCTCCAAGTATAATTTGAATCTTTGAACATTGTTTCTTTGTTTGTGGTAGTTCCAAAGGCTTCTTCATATCCTTCTAATAGTTCTTGTGGTATTTCTTCTAAGAACCTAGATACTGGATTATAGCTTGTTGAGCCAAATATTGTTCTTTGTCTACTACATGTTAAAAATAGGTTTTCTTTTGCTCTTGTTATTCCTACATAACATAGTCTTCTCTCTTCTTCTAGTTCTTTTGGTTCCATAATTGATTGATATCCTGGGAAAATCCCCTCTTCCATTCCAATTAAAAATACTACTGGAAATTCAAGCCCTTTTGCACTATGTAGTGTCATAAGTGTAACTGCTTCTTCTTGCTCTTCTAGGTTGTCTAAGTCACTTGACAGAGTAATTCCCTCTAAAAATTCACTTAATGTATTTTCTGCAAATTCTTCTTCAAATTCTATTGCAACTGTTAAAAATTCGTCTAGGTTGGCTACTCTATTTTGTGCCTCTATTGTATTTTCTTGTTCTAAAGCTTTAATATAACCTGATTTTTTTAATGTTAGTTTTATTAAGTCTGATATGTTTATTTTGTCCTTTTTTTCTTTTAGTTCTTCTATTATGTTAATAAATTCTCTTGAATTTAAGAATACTCTGTTTAGTCCATATTCGTCTGATTTTTTTATTATTTCATACATTGATGTTTCTTGTGTGTTTGCTAGTTGTTCTATTTTTTCTAGGCTTGTCTTTCCTATTCCTCTTTTTGGTTCATTGATAATTCTTTTTAAGCTTAGGTTATCATTGCTGTTTTGGATTAGTCTTAGGTATGCAATTATGTCTTTAATTTCTTTTCTTTCATAGAATTTTAGACCACCAACAATTTTATAAGGTATGTTTTCTCTTCTTAAGATATCCTCTATTGCTCTTGATTGTGTGTTCATTCTGTATAATATTGTGAAATCTGAATATTTATAGTATTCTTCTCTTTTTAGGTGTTCAATTTGCTCTACTATATATGCTCCTTCGTCATATTCATTTTCTGCTTGATAGACAGATGGCAAGTTTCCTTCATTGTTTTGTGTCCAAAGTTCTTTTTTATATTTTACTTCATTGTTTTTGATTACACTATTTGCAGCTTTTAATATGTTTCCAGTACAACGATAGTTTTGCTCTAGTTTGATTATTTTTGTTCCTGGAAAGTCTTTTTCAAAGTTTAAAATATTAGAGATGTCTGCTCCTCTAAAACTGTAGATTCCTTGGTCATTATCTCCTACAACTGTTATGTTACCATTTTTTGAGGCAAATAATGTGATTAATGTAAATTGTGCTTTATTTGTGTCTTGGTACTCGTCTACTAATACATATTGAAATTTGTTTGCATAATATTCTAATATGTCTGGGTTTTCCATCATTATTTTTATTGTGTAGTTTATTATGTCATCAAAGTCTATTGCATTGTTTTCTTGTAACCTTTTTTGGTATAGTTCATATACTTTTGCAATTTTTTCTTTTCTGAAGTCTCCGTGTAGCTCTACTTGTGTATTGCATTGGTTCTAACATTTCATTTTTTGCATTGCTAATTTCTGATAGTACACTTCTATCTGTATATAGTTTATCATCTATGTTTAGTTCTTTTAGGCATGTTTTTACTAATGTTTTTTGGTCTGTTGTGTCAAATATTACAAAAGATGAGTCAAAACCTATTCTGTCTATGAATCTTCTTAATATTCTAACACAGATAGAGTGAAATGTTCCCATCCATATATCTTTTGCAGGATCTCCTACTAGGTTTGCAATTCTTTCTTTCATTTCGTTTGCAGCTTTATTTGTAAACGTAATTGCTAATATGTCCCATGGTTTTGCTCCTTTTTCTCCAATTAGATATGCTATTTTGTGTGTTAGCACTTTTGTTTTCCCACTTCCAGCTCCTGCAATTACTAGACATGGTCCTTGTGTGTTTACTACTGCTTCATATTGTTTGTCATTTAATCCTTCTAATATATTTTGCATTTTTTCTTCCTTTCTTATTATGTCTTAGTGTTTGTATAAATTTTTATATTATTTGGTAATTTTAAAAAACTATTAAGTAATAAGTTCAAATGTATGTTTGTATTTTACTACATTTATTTTTAAAATGCAAGTGTTTTTAGTTGAAGTATTCTATTTTTATATATTAATTTATAATATTGTAGCAAATATTCCAATTAGAAATCCTAACATATTACCTAAAGCCGTCATTCTTCCATGATATAGCTTGTTTGCTTCTGGTACTAATTCTCCTGATACGATATATAGCATTGCTCCGTGCTGCAAAGCTTAAACATATGGCAATAATTTCTTGTGATATAGAACCTATAATTGCTCCAAAAAAAGCTCCTATTCCTGTAGTTATCCCAGATAATATAACATAAAATATAACTTTTGATATTTTCATTCCACCATTTTTCATTGGTACTGCCATTGATATGCCCTCTGGTATATCATGTAAGCAAATTGCTATTGCTAGACTTAAGCCAAGTTTCATTGAAGCTTCAAATCCAGAACCAATTGCTAATCCTTCTGGAAAGTTATGGATGGCTAATCCAATTGATACGATAATTCCTGTTTTTAGCAGTGTGTTATTTCCTTTATCAAATTTTGTGTTTTGGTTGAATTTTTTCTCTACTAATAGGTCACAAAATATCATTGCAACTATTCCTATTATAATTCCTATTATAATACTTGTAATTGAACTAATTCCTAGGGCTTCTGGTATTAAGTCAAAACATATTACTGACATCATTAATCCGAGAAGCAAATGATAGTATAAAACTCAAAAATTTATTAGAATGTTTTTTTATTATTACACCTATAATTCCTCCGAATTGTTGTTCCGAATGTGCCAAAAAATAAACCTAACAAGGTTGTTTTTAATATATCATTCATATAACTCTCCTTTGTTTTAGTTTATTTCTTTTTGTCTTGTATTATTCTAAAAAATGGATTTAAAATGTTAGTTTTTACATTTTAAATCCATTTTTTTAGTTTCACTACATAAAATGAAAAGAAATATTAGAATAAAATTGTATCTTATTCTTCTCCTTTTAGCCTTTCTGCTCTATCTGCTGCAATTAAGTTGTCTATCATTTCATCAATGTCACCATTTAAAAAGTTTTCCATTTGGTAAATGCTCATTCCTATTCTATGGTCTGTAATCCTTCCTTGAGGATAATTGTAAGTTCTTATTTTTTCACTTCTATCTCCTGAACCTACTTGTATTTTTCTACTATTGGCTATTTCACTGTCTTGCTTTTCTTTTTCAATTTCATATAATTTTGTTCTTAACATTTTCATAGCATTATCTTTGTTTTGAAATTGTGATCTTTCTGTTTGACATTCTACTACTATTCCTGTTGGTTCATGGATAAGCCTTACGGCTGATGAGGTTTTATTAATATGTTGTCCTCCTGCTCCTGAAGCTCTAAATACTTCCATTTTAATGTCAGCTGGATTTATTTCTATTTCTACATCTTCTACTACTGGCAAAACTGCAACTGTTGATGTTGATGTGTGAATTCTTCCACTACTTTCTGTATCTGGTACTCTTTGTACTCTGTGAACACCACTTTCAAATTTTAGTCTACTATAAACTCCTTTTCCTGTAATCATAAATGATATTTCTTTGTAGCCCCCTAATCCTGTCTCATTTTCATTTAGTACTTCTAGTTTCCAATGTTTTTTTTCTGCATACATGGTATACATTCTAAATAATGTACCTGCAAACAATGCTGCTTCTTCTCCACCTGCTCCTGCTCTAATTTCACACATGATGTTTTTGTCATCATCTGGGTCTTTTGGAATTAATAAAATTTTTAATTCTTCTTCTATTTTTGGTAATTTCTCTTTTCCTCCATAGTATTCTTGTTCTGCTAATTCTTTCATTTCAGGGTCTTGCATTAGTTCTTCTGCTTCTTTCATTTCTTCTTTTACTTTTTTATATTCTCTAAATTTTATAACTATATCTTCTATGCTAGCGTGTTCTTTCATTAGTTTTTGCCATTCTGATTGGTTTTCTATGACTTTTGGGTCTGCAATTAGTTTTGTTAATTCCTCATATCTCTTTTCTACAGCTTCTAATTTTTCAAACATACTTATTCTCCCTTGCCTATAAATTTAATTTTGTATTATTTTTTTGTCTTTGGTATTATACTACACTTTTTTGAATTATTCAACTTAAAAGGGTTATTAAAATTTGAACTTTTTACATATCTTGATATCCGATGAATTGCAAAAAGTTGAAACTTGAAAAAGGTTTAAATAAATATATAATGTTCAATGTTACAATTTACCTTTAAAACTTTCATTACAAAATTTAATTTAATGTAATTATATTAAATTGTAAATTTAATTTTTCTAATATTTCTTTTTCACGATTTGTACAAGTAAATATTATAATTTGATATTGATTAAATCTTTTTTCTAAATATTTTAAAATATTTTCTAGTCTTTCTTTGTCATAATAAGCAAATGCTTCATCTAAAATAATTGGCATTTTTTCTTCTGATAATTTTTCTGCCATGGCTAATCTTAATGATAAATATAATTGGTCAATTGTTCCTATACTTAAACGAGATACAGGCATATAATTCCCACTTTCTAATTCTACAACTAAACCTGTATCATCATTTAACTTTACTTTGGTATATTTTCCATCTGTAATTTCAGAAATAGAATTAGAAAGTTCCTCTGTAAATTTAGGGGTTACAGTGTTTTTCATTTTCTCATAAGAACTACCTAAAATTTCTTTTGCTAAGTTCATACTTTTTTCTAAGTTTTTTAGGTTTACCATTCTTTCTTTATTGTTAACCATTTTTTCTTCTATATTTGATAAATTTTCTAGTTTTGGTTCTATGTTTTTGTCATCTAATAGTAATGTATGTAATCTGATTTTTTTATCATTTATTTTATTTTCTAAATTTTGTATTTCGTAATTTATATTTTCTAAATTATTTATTTTATTTTTTTCTATTTTTTCAGAATAATTATTTTTTATTTCTAAATTAAATTCATTTTCTAATTTTTCGATTTCTTTTTCTAATTCTTTTTCATTTTTTTCTAATATATTTTTTTCATTATTTAAATTATTTATTTCAAAATCTATTTTTTCCATTTCTTTTTTTATATTTTTTTCTTTTTTATTTATTTTGTTTTTTAAAAATATATAAAAAATTAAAACCATTGGTACTGTAAGGAAAAAAATATAATTAAAATATTTGTTTTTTATAATTATAAATTGAAAAATATTTATTAGAATAGTTATTAAAAAAATAATTATTGCTATTTTATTTAATTTGCTTTTTCTAAAATTAATTTTTTTATTTTTTTCAAATGTATTTTTATTTTCTATTTTTATTTTTTCTATTTTATTTTTTATTATATTTATTTTTTCTTTATTTTCATTTTTTAAATCTATTTTTAAATTTATTTTTTCTTTTTCTATTTTTTTATTTTCATAAATTAATTTTATTTCTTTTAAATTTTTATTTTCGTTTTCTAATTTTTCTATTTCTTCATTTAATTTATTTTTATCTTCTTCTATTTCATATTTTATATCTTGATATTTTTCTAATTCGCTTTTTTCTTGTTCTAATTTTTGAATTTCTTTTTCAAGTATGTTAATTGGCTTTTCCCTAGATCTCTCTGTTCCTATTTCGTCAAGTTTTCTTCTATCTATTCTGTCTATTGCTCTTTTAAATGATACGTTGTCTTCTCCTGTTCCTACTAGATTGGCAATTTTTTGTATTAATATATTTTGTTCTTGTTTTTCTAATTTTACCTCATTTTGATTTACTAATATTGTAGATAAAAATAATGCTTCATCTACTTTGGTTTGCTCATAAAAAAATTCATTTCCTTTATTTTTGTCAATATTAAATTCTTTTGAGATGTCTTCCATTTGTTCATTAAATATTTTTGGATTTTTCTTTCTGAAATCTCTATATATTTCAAATTTTTCTTGATTATCTAATTTGTATTCTAGTTTTCCTGAAAATTCTTCCCCTATCCATGGAGTGTATCTTTCGAAATCTGATATTTCTTTTCCATTTTTGTTTTTAGATATTCCATAAAAACAATTTGTGATAAAATTTAATAATGTTGATTTTCCAGCTTCGTTTTTTCCATAAATTAAATTAATACCTTTTTTTAATTCTATTTCTTTTTCTTTTAGTTTTCCATAATTATTAATTTTTAATTTATTAATTTCCAAAAAATCCCCTCCTTCTTCTTTTTTATGTAATATTAATTTATAAAATTATTATTCTAATGCCTCTAATCCAATTTCTATTGCTTTTTCAATTATTTCTTTTTCTTGCAATTCATCTGGTTTTAATTGATTTAATTTTTCAAGCATTTCTGTTGCAAATAGACCTTTTAAAGTATTTTCATTTGCTATTTTAGATAAATCATATGGTATTTTTGTTTTGTCTTTTATTTTTATTATTCTTTCGCTTTCCATATATTTTAATATTTCATATTTGTTAATTTCAAAATTTCTGTTTCCAATTAATATTATTTTTATATATTCGTTTTTTTGTATTTTTAGATTATTTATTTTTTCGATTAATTCTTCTTTAGATAATGTTTGTGTTATATCTAATTCTATTTCTTTAAATTGTTCGTTGTCTAGTGGTATAAATTCTGTTTTTAAATTCCCTTTTTGTAGTTCTCCTACTATTATTCCATGTTCTCCTAATTCATCAAATCCTAGGGAAATCGTAGAACCTGGATATACTATGTTTGTTTGTTCCTCTTTTTTGTGAATATGCCCTAATGCTATATAGTCAAATTGCTTTTCTTGTAATACTTTTCTTGAAATGGAATTATATTGTTTTTCTTCTATTGATGCTCCATCTAATGTTGCATGAAGTACTAATATATTGATTTTGTTTTGGTTGTCTATTTGTAAGTTTTCTATACCACAATTTGTACAATAAAAATCGTCAAATCCATACCCATATATATTTATTTCATCATTTTCTACCTTTTCAAATTTACTAGAAAATATTTTTACATTTTTATTCCAATTAAATTTTTGATAATAGGAATTTTTAATATTTGGGTCATGATTTCCTGGACTGATAAATATTTTTGTATTTGGTATTTCTTGAAACAAGTTGTTTATATATTGAATTGTCGATAGTTTAACATATTTATGTTCATATAAATCACCTGAAATAAATAAATATTCTATATTGTTTTGTTTTATGTATTCAATTGCTTTTTTGAATGTTTTTCTTTGTTCTAGTCTTCTTAAGTCCCCTAATATATCTTTATCAGAAAGTTTTATAAAAGGACTGTCAAAGTGCATATCTGCTATATGTGCAAATTTCATTTTTACCACGTTCTTTCTATGTTTTTTGATTTCATGCAATTATTTTACTATATTTATTTTGTTTTTGCAATAGATTTTACGAAAATATTTTCGGTTTTTGGGTGTTCTATTTTCTACACAATTCTAATAGAGACACATCAATAAAGATGTGTCCCTTATTTTAGCAAAATAGTAAATGTTTTAGATTACATAAAAATGTCCCAAAAGAAACGTCCCCAACACGACATTAATCTATTGGCCCAAATAGTTCATCAAATTTGGCTTCTAGTTCTTTTTGTAAATCATATATGTCGCTATCGTCTTGTGGTAATATTGGCGCATCTTCATCAAACATTTCTAAGTCATGTAATGGTGATTCTAGTTTGTTTTCACTACTACTACTATTTGGTGATGGTTCTGATTTTTCCTTTTTTTGAGATGTGCTTGTTTCTTTAAAGCTTTCTAGTGGTTCGTCGTCAAATAGGTCGTCTAAAGATTCTACTTTTAAGTCTGCTACTTGTTTGCTTTTGTCTTTTTCTTCTACATATGGGTTATATGGGTTGTATTTTCTCCATACTCCTCTGTCTTTTTCACCAATGTCATTGTGACTTATTTCAAGTACTGACATTTTCTTTGCCATTGGGTGTTTGAAGTAATAGAATTTTTTGGCTTTTACTGGTTTTACTCCTTTTTCGAAAATTATACAGTCGTCGTCTTCCATTCTACGAAGTTCGTCTGGTGTCATTAATGCTCTTGCCATTACTTGGTCTGATACGGATTTTCCTGTTTTCCAGTTTTGCCTATCACGGTTGATTGATACACTGTCTCTTTCTATTGTTTTTTCTCCTAATGCTTTTGAAAAATATTCTACTGTTTTGTATGAGTTGCTTCCTAAAAATAAGTGTGTGTCACAGTTACCCATGATTGTTTCGTAAGATTTTTCATATACTGCTTCTAATTGGTCTATGTTTTGTAAGATTACACTAAATGATATTTTTCTACTTCTTGATGTTGATATTTTTTTGTCAAAGTCTGGTATTTTTCCTATGTTTGCAAACTCATCTAAAATGAAGAATGTTTGCTCTCTTAATTGTCCTCCATTTTGGTCTGCATAGTCATATAATTGTTGTATCATTTGTGAGAAGAATATTGTTAGTAAGAAGTCATAGGCTGTGTGTGTGTCTGATGATATAACATATACAGCTGTTTTTTTGTTTCCTATATCTTCGAAGTTTATTGTGTCTGTTGATGTGAGTTCTGCAATTTCTTTTGAGTCGAATTTTCCAAGTTTTGATTGCAATGAACTTAATATTGAACCATAAGTTTTTTCTGGTGCTATTTCAATAGATTTATAGTACATTCTAGCTGGATGGTCATATGGTAATTGACTTATTAATTCTGTAAGTAAGTTACTTCCTCCATTGTTATTGGCTGCTCTTACAAGTTCTGCACAACTTGCTAGGTTTTGTTCTTCTTCTGGTCTTGTTGCTATTAAGTAGTATATTAATGCTTTTAATAGCATTTCTGCCATATCGTCCCAATATGGGTCTGATGTATTTCCGTCTGATTTTTGCCCTTTTACAACAGTGTTTGCTATTACGTCAACATCTAATTCTGATGCTATGTGCATTAATGGATTGTATCCATCACTATATTGTGGTCTTACTAAGTTTAATACTTTTATTTCATATCCTTGTTGTTTTAAATATCCTGCTGTTCTATCATAGAGTTCTCCTTTTGGGTCTGTAAATATATAAGACCCTAAACATTGGAATGCGTTTGGTATAGAGTATGATGCTGATTTACCAGAACCTGAACCGTCCTACTACTAGAACATTTACATTTCCTCGTTTGTCTACTGGTAAATAGTTGTTTTCTGCTAAGATTATTCCTTTGTTTTTGTTTAATATTCTATATTGTTCTCCTCCTTGACTCCAATCACTAGAACCATGCTCAATATCTGTGAATTCATTTTTTGGTGCTGACCTTACAAAACCAATGAAAAAGAATACAGAATATATTATTGTTGTTACTAATAATGTTGAAAAATAGTTGCTTGTTGCTCCTTCAGAAAATACTTTTCCAAATGTTTGAAGTGGCTGTCCTAATGATTCTCCAAATGTTTGGATAAATACTTGTAGGTCCATTTTTTCACTTTGTCCTGCTACATAGGAACTATGTGCAAAAGGCGAAACAAATACTATGGCTATAAATATCCATAGTATTGCAAATATTATGAAGTTTTTTTTGTTTCTTTTTATTGCTCCTTCAATTTTATAATTCATGAAATCACCTACTCTTTTGTGTAAATTATCTTTCTTCGTCTTGCTCTTGTATATTATTATTTCTTCCTGCTTTAATATTTCTTCCATCTCTTAATATTCTGTTAGTTGTTTTTCCATCTATTTCTATAGGTTTATGTCTTTGTACTTGAATAATCATATTTTTAATATTATCTCTTGCAACATCTGTTGTTACTGGTTCTTTTTCTTTTGATGTATCCTTTGCAGATTCTGGTGGAATTACTATTTTATCACCTTTTTCGTTTACATAGCTGAATCCTCCACATATCCAATAGTAATCTTTATTCATTCTTACAATCCTCCTCCATTCTCTTTTTTGCTTCTAACTTCAAAAGCAAAATAAGATTTGTATGGTTTTAACTTACATTTTCCTTTTACTTCATTTGTTTTTTCATCAAAATAAAGCGTAGGCTTTATTTCTTCTGTAGTTTCTGGGTCTATAATACAAATTGGTCTCTTTAAGTTTGGCGTGTATTGAAAATCTTTTACCTCAAATTCTTGCTCTTTATATAGGTTGTCAAATTTCATTGGTACTGGCTTTTTGCAAATTTTTACTTGCTCACCTTCTAATACTGCCATATTTACTACTACTTTTTCTTGTCCAAAAGACAAAATTACTAAGTGGTCTTCATCTTCAGATGGGTGGTCTACAAAAAATGTTTTTCTTTTCATTTCTCCTCGCAATTCTTCCATATAGTCTAGTCTTTCTAGTGTATATGGTGGAGCATCTTTTTGAAGTTCCTTTTGTGTTCTGTTTATTTGATAAACTACGGTATTAACCCCTTGTGGGTCTGTAATACTGAAATTTTTTCCTTCCCATTCTTCCATTTTCTACCTCTCTTTTCTATGATTCTAATCCATAGTTCGTCTTTTGTTACAACACTATAATTAATTATAGCTAATTTTGTTTAATTTGTCAACATAAAATTATGATATTTTTCCATTTCTAGGATTAAAATTTGATATTTCATTTAATTTTTCAAACATTGCTTTTTCTTGTTTTGTTAATTGCTTTGGTACTACTACTTTTATTTCTGCAATTAAGTCTCCTCTTATGCCATTAGTGTCTTTATAACCTTTGTTAGGAATTTTTATTCTTTCTCCAGTTTGGATTCCTTGTGGGATATATACATTGGTTTCGTCATCAATAGACATTACGTTAGCTTTTGCACCTAAGGCTGCTTCCCATGGTGTTAGCAATAGGTCTGTATATATGTCATTTCCTTTTAATTTAAAAGATTTACTATCTTCTATATTTATTTTTATTAATAAATCTCCATTTTTTCCGTCATTTTCGCTTGGCTTTCCTTGCCCAATTAGACGAATCTTTTCTCCATTTTGAATACCTTGTGGAATTGTAATTGAAAGATTTTTTATGTTTCCTTCTATTGTTCTTAAAGCAATCATTTTTTCTGCTCCATAGAAAGCTTCTTGTATTCCAACATTTATTTCTGTTTCGATGTTTTCACCTTTTATTGCTGTTTTATTGTAAACATTTTTTACTTCTTGTTCTACATTCCCTAAAAACATTGTAAATATTGTTCTTTCCCCTTTTCCAGAAAATGCTTTTTGTGCTTTTCCATAGCGAGCATTCCATGTTCTGTCATATTTTCTTTTGGATGCTGGAACAGATAATATTTTGTATGCTTCATTTATGTCTTTGATTTTTTCTTCTGCTAGCTTGTCCCCTACATTTAAGTCTGGATGGTGCTTTTTAGCAGCTTGCCTATAAGCAATTTTTATTTCTTCTATTGAAACATGGCTTGTTTCTAAGCCTAATATTTTATAATAATTTTTGAAAACCATTTTTAACATCCTTTTTTGTTTTTATAATTAGACACATTATATCACAAAATGAAAAAAAATCCATAGTTTTTATGGATTTTCTTAATTTTATAGAAAAATCAGAAATTTCTCTTATAACATGAGAAAAACTGAAATTATATTGTATTAGGGTTTTTCAATTTGTTTCTATATTGTTATTAATTTATCCAATAGTTCTGAATAATTAATTCCTGTTGCTTCAAATAATTTTGGGTACATACTAATTTTTGTAAAACCTGGTAATGTATTTATTTCATTTATATAAATCTGATTTGTTTTTTCTTCTATAAAGAAGTCTACTCTTGACAACCCTTTACCACTAATTGCTTTAAATGCTTTTATCGCTTGTTTTCTGATTTCATCTGATAGTTCTTTTGCAATATCAGCAGGAATCTGAGTTTTTGATTGTTCATTTTCATATTTTGCTTCATAACTATAAAATTCTTCTGCTGACTTAACTTCTCCTACAACAGATGCAATTACTTCTTCTTTACCAAGCACTGCACATTCTACTTCTCTACCAACAATACCCTCTTCTATTAGAATTTTATTGTCAAATTCTGATGCGTGTTTTATGTATTGTTTTAATTCCTCTTTATTTCTTGCTTTATTCACTCCTACGCTAGAACCTGAATTTGATGGCTTTATAAACATAGGATATTTAATTTTTGTTTCAACTCTTTTAGCAACTTCTTCTAATGTTAAAACTTCTTCATCAAAATTTTTATTAACATAAATATATTTATCATCATATTTGCGTATATATTCATATTTTGCTTGCTTTAAACCAGCTTTATCAAAAATGGTTTTAGTATACACTTTATCCATTCCGACACTAGAGGCAAGTACTCCGACACCCTACATATGGTTTTTTTAACAACTCTAGTAACCCCTGTATTGTACCATCTTCCCCATATAAGCCATGTAAAACCGGAAAGATAATATCTAGGTTTTGCAAATATTCTACAATATTTGTTATCTTTTCTTGACTTTGATTACCTTTATACCAATTTCCATCCTTGCTAATATAAATTGGATATACATCATATTTTTCTTTATTTAAATTTTCTAAAATAGATTTGGCAGACATAATAGAAACTTCATTTTCTGTTGACATTCCTCCAAAAATAACACCTAATTTTGTTTTTGACATAAACAAACTTCCTCTCTTTTTTAATAAATATTTTTAAAATGCACTATTTAACAAATTTTCTGCTATTTCATAAAATTTCATTCCATTTGATGCTTTTATTAAAACAACATCTTTAAGTCTTACTTCTTTTTGTAAAGCTTTTTCTAGTTCATTTTTATCTTCAAAATAATATATATTTTCTGGTAACATTCCTTTTTCTTCTGCTTTTTTTGCTATATATTTAGCATTTTCTCCTTGACACATTAATACATCAATTCCATTTTTATAAACTGCTTCCCCTACTTGTTCATGGAAATCTTTAGAGTATTCCCCTAATTCTAGCATATCTCCAAGTACTGCAATAGTGCGATTTTCATTATATTCTGATAAATATTTAAGACTTGCTTTCATAGATTCTAGCCCTGCATTATAGGCATCATTAATAATTTTTATGCCATTTTTTAATTCTGTAATTTCCATTCTCTTTTTAGTTAGTTCAAACTCTTCAATTCCTTGTTTTATTTTATTTGTTTCGATATTTAGCAATTTTCCTACACTTACAGCACATAAAGCATTTAAAACAAAATGTTCTCCACCTACTGGGACATTTATGTTTATTTCTTGATTTTCAATTTTACAATTAAATTTACTTCCATTTTTATTTAGCATAATATCTGTTGCTTGGTAATTGCTTTCATTTTCAATCCCAAATGTTGTTATGTTCCTTTTTTTCTTATTTTCCTCTTGCCATTTATGTAATAAATCATTATCATTATTAACTACAATACTTGGATTTTCTGTGCCTTCTAAAATCTCTAGCTTTGCTTTTAATATGTTTTCTCTTGAACCTAAGTTTCCAATATGTGCTGTTCCAATATTTGTAATAACACAAATATCTGGTTTTGCTATATTACTTAATAAACTAATTTCTCCCAAATGGTTCATTCCCATTTCTAAAACTATTGCCTCTTCATCTTGCAATTTTAATATTGTAAATGGCAAACCAATGTTATTGTTGTTGTTTCCAATTGTTTTTAGGGTTTTATATTTTTGTGAAACTACACTTGCTACCATATCTTTTGTGCTAGTTTTTCCAACACTTCCTGTTATTGCAACAACTGGTATTTTACATAAATTTCTTTTTAATTTGGCTATTTCATAAAGTGCTTGTAATGTGTCTTTTACTTTGATTATGTTTTTGCTTTCATATTTTTTTATGTCTTCTTTTTTATATTGTATTTCAGATACAATTACACAGTCTGCTCCTTTTTCTAATGCATGTTCCCAAAATAAATTTCCATTAAAATTTTCTCCCTTTATTGCTATATATGTATCCCCTTTTTGAATTGTTCTTGTGTCTTTTGAAAAGTTTTTACAAATATATTCTTGGTTTCCTTGTATTAACTCTGCATTTGTTACTTTTATGATTTCCTTTAAACTTAAATTTCTCATGACATTTCCTCTTTTTTTATTAGATTATATGTCACAATATTAATTTTTGCAACTAGTTTTTATAATATTATTACATATCATTCCAAATACAGTTCATAAATATGTACTGGATCCCCATATGACCCATTAGCACGATAATAAAATTGCAAAACCACATTTAGTGGATTTTTTGCACCAGTCATATTTAATGTAAAATTTGTTGGGCCAAAAGCTGGAGCATCATTTCTATATAACTCCATACCACCAAATGATGAATCTGCATATCCATAATTATTATCTGTTTTTTTAACAGGTGTTGTTCCTGCTCTAAGACTTAGTCCTGATTGTTCTCCACCAGTTGGACCTGGACTTGAAAGTTTACAACATATTCTATTATATCTTTGACCATCTCCAATATACCAAGATACTCCCCAGGAATACCATGACATCCTATTTTCAGCTGCAATAAATTTCACAAATCCAGATTCTTGTGTTAATTTTGCTCCATCTCCTGCTAAAGTATAATTTGAATTCTTTAATACTCCATTTTGAATAATATATAAAGGTACTTTTACCCTTACTCCTTGTGAAGATACGGTTTCTTTCATATTTCCAGCTTTATCAATTGTTAGTACATGTAAATAATAAGTTCCTTCTGTTTTTCCACTTAGTATTATTTTATCCTCTATTTCTTTGGTAAATTCTCCTTCATTATATCGAGATATATCTTCTGTTCCTATTGGAGAATTACTAGTTGTTAAAACCCATTTACATTTTTCTATATCTACACCACTTAAATTATCACTCTGACTTACTGTTGCTGTAATTGTTTGTCCTTCTAATATTTCATTAGTGCTAAAACTAATTGTTGCATCATTTGGAATGTCTTTATCAATATTAGTTATATTTTCTGTTGCATTTCCACTTACCTCGTCAAGCTCATTTATTAGCCTTGCAAAAATCATTCCATTTTGCCCTACTAATATTGGTTTTTCATAGTTAGCCCAATTGTTTGCGTCTGTTGAATATTGCAAAATATTTTTTCCAATTTCTATATTTGCTATTATTTCTACTGTTACATCTTCATTTGTGTATTTATCTTTTGGTGATATGGTAAATGTTATATCACTCTCTTGTAAATTTGGTGGTGGATTTTTCCCTTGTGTTCCTATATATTTTATTTCATTTTCAGTTATTTTGTATACATATTTTTCTTTTGTTACAACATTTATAGTTTCATCATTTTTTCTATTAATCTCTGAATTTGTAAATTTTTCTTCTTTAGGTATCTCTTTTTCAAACTCATCTAAATATTTCTTATTATTCCAGTTGTTCATAATCTTATCAGTTTTTAATCCATTTGCTATTACTTTAAGTATTTCTTCATATTCTTTCTTTTTAGTTTCTTCTTCTGCTAAATTAGCTTTACTTAATATTCCATTTTCTCCTGTTAATGTTGCTATTGTAATTCCTGCTAATATTAGAAGAATTATAATAGTTATAACTAAAGCTATCAGAGTTATTCCCTTTTGTTTTTTCATTCAATTATTCCTCCTTTGTTTATTTTCTTACTTAAAGTTTTCAATATATAAATAATATCATTAATTTAATTAATTATCAATATGTAAAATAAGGATTACATAAAATTAATGTTCGCCTGCCAAATTTGCTTTGCAAATTTGTGTAGAATATTTTATGTTATGGGGAAATCGGAGATTTTTCCTATAACACAAAAAAACTGATGTATTTTAGTCTAGGCTCTAAAATACACCAGATATCCTTTGGGAGGGATGAAAAAATCATGGTTGCTAAATTGATATCTTTAATTGATAACCATGATTTTTGCCTCCATCCCAAAATAGGTTTTAATTTTAGGAAGTTTAGAAAACTTTCCTATAATATAAACTATTTTGTTTCTACACTTCTGTTAGCTATTTCAATTGCTTTTGTTACAATGTTTCCACATTGTTTTGATGAAACATTTGCCCAGCTTCCACCATCTTGTTTTACTTGGTCATAAACACCTAATTCTTTTGCTATTTCTTCCCTTAAATTTTCAGATATTAATTTACTATTTCTAGACATAACATCCTCCCTTAAGAATTCTTTATAGAATTTTTTTCATAAAACTTAATTTTAAGTTTTATAATTATAGTATAAACATTTTTTTTTATTTTATTTTGACAATTTTTAAGTTTTTTACACTTTTTTTGCTAAAATATGATATAATAAATTTGTTGTGAAAAATAATATTTTTGAATTTTAATTTGTGTATTTGGTTATTATTATTTTAACTGAATTATCACGTTTTAGAAAGGATTTATCTTGAAAATGAGTAATAAAAATGAGCTTTTAGAAAAAAATGAAAATACTCAGATGACTAATTCTTTACCCTCAAATGAAAAATCAGAAAATACAAAAAATGAACTTCAAGAAAAAACATTTACTGCCAAAACTGACGACAATCAAACTACAAAAAATGTTTCTAAAGAATTAAATGAGAAAATTGATTCTAGTGAACAAATTTCTGATAAAATAGAAGAAACTAAAAAGTTTACATTTGCTCCAATTCCTAAAAAATCAAATGATGTATTGTCTGTTTTTACGTTATTAGTTGTTCTGTTTTTTACAATTGTATTATTGATTTTTGTTGGATTTACTATTTATAATGTATTTAATCCAAATATCATTTCTGGTGTATCAATAAAAGGTGTTGATGTTTCACATTTAAGTCCATCTGATGCAAAATATCAATTAGACAATTATTTATCAAATAAATTACCTGAAGAAATTAAAGTTACACATAATGATTTTGAAACTACTATTTCTTTAGCACAAATGGGAATTCGATTTGATACAAAAGCTGCAACAAATTCAGCGTTTTCAATAGCTAGAAATGGTAATGCATTTGAAAATAATTGGGTTGTTTTGAGAACAATGTTTGATAAAGTTAATATAGAACCTAACATAATGTTTGATAAAGAATTATTAACAAAAAATTTGGAAGATATTTCTACTCAACTTCCAGATAAGGTTGTTCAAAGTAGTTATTATATAGAGGAAAAAGACTTGATTATTACCTCTGGAAAAGAGGGAAATGTTGTTGACGTAGATGCTACAATTCAATCAATTGTAAATTCTATTTCTAATTTTTCTGCATTGAATACACCTATTGAACTTAGTGTAAAGACAAAACAACCAGATAAAATTGATGTTGAAAAAATTTATAATGAGGTCAAAAAAGACCCTGTTGATGCATATTACACAAAAGACCCTTTTGCTGTTCATCCTTCTGAAAATGGAGTTGATTTTAATATTTCTTTAGAAGAAGCAACAAATATTGTAACTAGTGAGTCTAAAGAAGAATACATAATTCCTTTAAAATTTATTGTTCCTAATATTACTACTAATATGATTGGTACTGAAGCTTTTCCAGATATGTTGTCTACTTTTTCTACCAAATATGCTGCTAGTAATAGGAATAGAACTACTAATTTGATTTTAGCTGCAAATAAGATTAATGGAACTGTATTAATGCCTGGTGAAACTTTTTCTTATAATAAGGTTGTTGGTGCAAGAACTATTGCTGCTGGCTATAAAGAAGCTCCTATTTATGTTGAAGGTAGAGTTGAAGATGGACTTCGGTGGTGGTATTTGCCAAATTACTTCTACTTTGTATAATGCTGTTGTTTATGCAAATTTAGAGGTAACTCAAAGGGCTAATCATCAATTTGTACCATCTTATGTGACTGCTAGTCGTGACGCTACTGTTGTTTATGGGGCTATTGATTTTCAGTTTAAGAATAATAGGAATTATCCAATTAAGTTAGTTTGCTCTGTGGCTGGTGGTGTTGCTAATTTTCAAATTTTTGGCATGAGACAAGATGATGATGTTGAGGTTCAAATTTCTTCTTATGAGACTGGTAGAACTGCTACTGCAATTTATTCAGAGTCTTATAAAATTTTGAAACGTGGTGGGCAAGTAATTGATAAACAGTTGATGTCAAAAGATACATATAAAAGACATTAAGAGGAATCCATTGGATTCCTCTTATGTTTTCAGTTGCGCCCATAATTCCATTACCATCTCATGGGAGGCATCTATCTTTCCATTGCAATAGCTTGCAATTGCAACAGAAATAAAGAGACCTGCATATCCCACGGCAAGTGGGACTCGAAATATACATACAATTACAGCCTGTATGAAAACAAGGCCTGCAACTGCTAGTGTTGCTTTTTCATATTTGTATCGTTCCTTCCGTGCAACTTTTAACAATCCTCTCATAATTTCTCCCTCCTGCCCTCTTTTATAAGAAAGGGCTGAATCTAAAATAGTTTTTACATTACTTTTTGTATTGTACAACATTTTACATAAGATTGCAAGGAAAAATTTTCCTTTTGATTACATGGTCAGTGTGCCATTTGGCGTATTTGTTATAATCAAAATGTCTTCTTCTCTACCACTTTCAGCATTTATATAAACCAAAAATTCTCTATCTTCAACTTTTCCTTTAAATTCATAACATAAAATCTCTGTTTTCCATTCAGTTGGAATAACAGCTAAGCCCTCACTTTGAATCTGTAATTGCTTATTTATTGTCTTTTTTGCATCTTCTTTAGAAATTTTTATTTTATCTATATCTCTTATACAATGATTATTCAAATAACCTGATGTCTCTATTCCAAGAATTTCTCCATTATCCAAAGCAACCTTAACTTTAATCAAATCTGGATACATAACAACATTTTCTTGAGTTGCAGCATAATTAATAGTTACAATCCCCTCTTGTTTTAAATAATAAGTTTCTTTCATATTTTCAAAACCTTTAGATTTTAAATATTCCTTACCTTTGCTATCAGCTTCCTCTTGAGAAATAATTTCAGAATTAACATCACGGTTTGTATTCATATACACAATATGTCCACCTTTTTTTGAAACTGAAACATTAATAGTATTATCTTCTTTATTTTTAATAGAAAAATCAAAAACTGGAATTGTTGCATTTTCTGAAAAACCTAAATTAGAAGTTTCTTTTATATTATCTTTTCCAATAAAATCTTCTGCTATTTGCTTAGCCTTTTCTTCATTAATATCATCACCTGTTAAGCCCTTTTTCTCATTACTTGTCAAATGCTCAGAAAAAGCACCATCATAAATCAAACCAGAATACTCATGGAAATTTTCCTCTAAATTACTAAAACTTTCTTTTGAAATATTATCAACTTGTTGTGCAAAAGCAACTGTACCTTTTTTTGTAAGTTCTCCCCAAGAAAACCTACCTGTATTTAGGTCTTCAGATAATTGATTAAGCATATTTTCAAGCTCTACACTATAAGTATGCAAATCTTTCAAATTTTTTAAATCTTCATCTGTTAAATCTTCATTATAAATATTTTTCCTTGACAAAGAATAACTATAATCACTAACCTGATTTAAGAACTTTTCAGTATTTTCAAGTTCTTGGCTTTCAATTGGAAGCATTGCTAAATAGCTTTGTGCAAGGTTTGCTTCTCTCCATAAATGTGTTAAAGTTTCTGCTCCATGCTCATTAGATGACGAAATTAGTGATTTTGCTAAATAAGTTTCCACATTTTGTACATAATCTACTAATTCATAAAAAGCCATATTGTAATTATTTTCAGATGCTTGCCTATATTCTTTTTGTTTATTATACATTACAATTCCTAATGCAACTGCTAAAATAACTAATACAGCAATAATACCTAACATATACTCTTTTTTTAACTTTTTCATACTACCTCTCCTCTTGATGTATTCTTAGACGGTATCAAAATACATCATTACAATAAACTTTAATTTAAAAATTTAATCTTTTGATAATGTATTTTACCCCGTCCTAAAATACATCATTTACAAAATCTATGTTTCCCTATGGTTTTGACTAATGGCCTTGACCATATCCACTTATTTGTAGCAGTTGCTGGATTAAAATAATAAATGCAGCCACCTGTTGGATCCCAACCATTCATTGCATCACGTGCTGCTTTATATACTGTTGACCCCTCACTAATTGGTGTATTTATTTGTCCATCACTTACAGCCGTAAATGCTCCTGATTGATATATAACACCAGCTATACTATTTGGAAATTTCGAATTTTTTACTCTATTTAGAATAACCGCACCAACTGCAACTTGTCCTTCATATGGCTCTCCCCTTGCTTCTCCATTAATTGCTCTTGCCATAAGTTGTATATCTGATGTTCCATAAGACGATGCTGCATAACTAATATTTTCTTGTTTTATATCATTTTCTATAAAAATAATAGATATAATAATAAGTAATAATATTAGAATAATTCCTATTATTTTAATTACCTTTTTCAAAAAATCACCCTTCCTTATTTACAATTATTCTTTACTAAAAGTTTGTATATAATTTTTATATAGATGTTATAGAAAATATTTAATTTTTCCTATTTATATATAATATTATTTTGCATAATTTTTTTTAAAAATATTCCATTTTTTGAATTTTTATTTTATAATAGGAATATCTACTGATGCGAAAATTGCAAAGCAATTTTTTCGTGGAACGCTTTATATTATGATAAAATGCAAATGGAGGTTTTATGAATATTTTAATTTTTTATGCTTCTTATGGAGGTCGGACACTTAAATGCTGCAAAATCTATTCATGAATATATTGAAACTAATTATAAAGAAAATGACCTTGAAATGATTGATTGCATGAAATATGTAAGTGAGCCAATAGAAAAACTTACAACCGCTGCTTATCGCGAAGCTGCTAAAAAAGTTCCTTGGGTTTGGGGTCGAATTTACAATGATTCTCAAAAAGGACCATTAGCACACCTTTCTACTAGGGCTAATAAGGTTATGGCTATTAAATTACTTAGATTACTTCGTAAAAAGCAACCAGATTTAATTATTTCAACACATCCTTTTAGTAGCCAAATGTGTAGTTATTTGAAGCGAAAAGGTAAAATCACATCTAAAATTGCAACTATTCTAACTGATTTTGCCCCACATGACCAATGGCTTGTTGGAAGCAATTTTACAGATTTTTATTTTGTTGCAAACGATAAAATGAAAAAATACTTGATTTCTAAAAACATATCTAATAATAAAGTTTTTGTAACAGGAATTCCTTTATCTAATCGTTTTTTACACACCTATGATAGAAAAAAGATTTTAGCAGATTATAAATTAGAAGATAAAAAAAAGAATATTTTATTTTTTGGTGGAGGCGAATTTGGTTTAGGGAAATCAAGAACTATTGAAATTTTTGATGCTTTAATTAAGTTTTCAAATAATTTGCAAATTGTAGCAATTGCTCGGAAAAAATGAAAAAATGAAAACAAAATTTGATGAAATTGTATCTAAAAATAAGGCCAATAAACGAGTTAAAGTTTTAAAATTTACAAATCAAGTTCCTGAACTCATGAGTATTTCCGACTTAGTGGTTACTAAACCTGGTGGTATGACTACAACAGAAAGCTTAGCTTCTAGTTTGCCAATGTTAATTATAAATCCAATTCCTGGTCAAGAAGAAGAAAATGCAGAATTTTTAGAAAACAAAGGTGTTGGTATTTGGCTTAAAAAAAATGATGATGTTTCTAGAGTTTTAAATGATTTATTTGCTAATCCTGAAAGATTATCAAAAATGAAACAAAATACAAAATTATTAGGAAATATAAACTCAACAAAAGATATTTGTGAAATTTTATTATAAATAGGATTTAGGGGCCGTCCCTAAATCCTATAATTCTCTTCTTCCTTCTAGAGCCTTTGTTAAGGTTATCTCATCTGTATATTCTAAATCACCACCCACTGGAATTCCATGAGCTATTCTAGTTACTGTAATTCCCAAAGGTTTTATCAACTTAGACAAATACATTGCTGTTGCCTCTCCCTCTACTCTAGGGTTTGTAGCAAGTATAACCTCTTTTACTTGTCCATCCATTAATCTAGATAAAAGTTCTTTAATTTTAATATCATCTGGCCCAACCCCATTCATTGGAGAAATTGAACCATGTAAAACATGATAAACTCCTTTGAATTCATGTGTTTTTTCCATCGCTATAATATCTCTTACATCTTCTACGACACATATAATTCCATTATCTCTTTTAGTATTTGCACATATATTACATGGGTCTGTATCTGAAATATTAAAACATTTGCTACAATATTTTAAATTTTTTTTAGCATTTACAATAGATGACATAAATTCATTTGTCTCTTCCTCTGAGCTGTTTAAAATATAAAAAGCAAGCCTCGCAGCAGTTTTATGCCCGATGCTTGGTAATCTTTCAAAACTTTCTATTAATTTTTCAATTGATGGTGAATATAATGACATTTTTATTTCCTTCCTTTGTTTGCTTTTTACAAAATGGCAAAAGAAACATCCTTAATAAGACACTACATAAGTCCTGGTATGTTAAATTTTCCAAGTTGAGCAGCTTGTTCACTATCTACTTTTCTTAATGCCTCATTTACACAAGTTAATATTAAATCTTCTAACATTTCTACATCTTCTGGATCTACTACATCTGGTTTTATTTTTATTTCTTTTATCGCTTTTTCTCCAGAAACTTTTACAGTTATAGCTCCACCACCAGCAGATGCCTCAAATTCTTTATTTGCTAATTCTGCTTGTGATTTCTCCATATCAGCTTGCATTTTTTTTGCTTCTTTCATCAAATTATTAATATTCATTCCTCCGAATCCTCCCATTCCTCCTGGGAATCCACCTCTTTTACTCATAATTATTCTCCTTTCATTCTATTATATTAAATGGTATATCTGATTGGTTCGCAAATTTTTGCAAATTCTCCTCATTTGTTAATTTATGTTGACTACTGTTTTGTACTAAATATTTTATTTGCATTTCTTTGCCACAAGCCATAGATACCAAATTTATAATTTCCCTTATATTTTCTTGCTTTTCCAACACTGCCTTTCCAAAAGGTGTCATTCCATTTGGAAATTCAATTCCAACTGTCATATCATTTAATTCTTTTGCCACAGTTCCTATTAGGTTTGTATATAAAACAATTTTGCCATTTTGTTTTAAATCATTTACTATTTGAGGCCAATATTGTGCTGGATTACTAGAATATTTTTTTTGGCTAATTGTTGTTTTAGATTTCTTGCTTGAAGCTGTTGTAGTACTTTCAATACTTCCAGTTGAATTAAAAGTTTCATTTGTGCTTGTATTTATTTTATTTATATTTGCGTTTGTTTGAGTTATATTATTAGAGTTTGACTGTATAATGTTATTATTTACAAAACTTTTATTTATATTTCCTGATTTTATGTATTTTTCTAAACTTCCTATTCTTTCTTCTATGTCTTCACCTATTTGTTTTGGCTCATTACACAATTTTATTATTCCTGCTTGAAATATAATTGTTTTTTGCGTTGTCCATTTTATGTCACTCTCTAATTCTGATAATTTATAAATTAAATCCACTAATTTGTTTTTTGTTGCCATTTCAGAAATAGCTTTTATTTGACTTTGTTCCTCTTCATTATATAATTCTAATTCCTTTGTTGCTTGATATACTAAAATATCTTTTACATATTTTATCATTTCCCAAATAAGATTAGCTATATCTTTTCCTTCTTTTAGAACATTTTCCACATTTTCTAATGCTTTGTTTACATTATATTCTAAAATAGCTTGCACAATTCCATTTACCAATGTAATCTTAGGAATTCCTATTAAGTCTTTTATTTTATCTTCATCGATTTTATTTTGACCATCTTGAACACATCTTTCCAAAATTGATAAACTGTCCCTCATTGCACCTTCAGACAGACTTGCAATAATTGCTAATGCTCCTTTTGTTGCTTCTATATTGCTTTCTTTACATACAATTTCTAACCTTTTTATTATGTCATCATTTGAAATTCTTTTAAAGTCAAACCTTTGACATCTTGATAAAATAGTGGCTGGTAATTTTTGAGGTTCTGTTGTTGCTAAAATAAATTTTACATGTTCTGGCGGCTCTTCAAGGGTTTTTAATAATGCATTAAAAGCTCCTGTTGATAACATATGTACTTCATCTATTATATAAACTCTATATTTTGCTCTAGTTGGTAAAAAGTTTACTTCTTCACGAATACTTCTAATATCTTCTACACTGTTATTTGATGCTGCATCCATTTCTACAACATCTGTTAAAGCCCCAGAAATAGCACTTTTGCAAATTTCACATTCATTGCAAGGTTCTCCATCTTTTGGATTTAAGCAATTTATTGCTCTTGCTAAAATTTTTGCTGCTGAGGTTTTTCCTGTTCCTCTTCCTCCATTAAAAAGGTATGCATGACCTACTCTTTGTGCTATAATTTGGTTTTTCAGTGTTTTTATGATTGCCTCTTGTCCAACCATTTCTGAAAATGTTTGTGGCCTGAATTTTCTATATAATGCTGTATACTCCATATTCTCACATCCTCATGTGCATTTTTACTTTAGTAATGGCTAAAAAATAATACTCCACACAACCACAGTTTTAACCTTTACTAATTTTTAAAGCTTAATCTCTCTATGGAAAGACTCCACATAAAGATTTCTACTTATTGCTGCTTCCTTCCGGACCTGACAAGATTCATAGGTCTTTATTGGATTCTCTCCATACAAAGATTAAGCTTTTAAGCTTTAAAAGTATTATATAATGAATTTTTAATTTAATCAAGTATTTTTTTTGATTTTGTGAAATCGTAATGTAAGTTATAAAAATTAATATCTAAAACTTTTATATAAAAATTTATTATTATTTATTAAAATAGTTATATATCCTATATTTTACAAACGTTCCCATTTTATATTTAACTCTGTTATTTCCTTAGATGCTATTCCTTTTTCAATCACATCTTCTAATGGCAATCCCAAATTAACTGTTGTTTTATATTTTTTTCCTGCTTCTAATTGCAAAGTTAAATCAAATGTTATTTTTATGTCTAGTTCTTCTTTTTTTACTTCTGCTTTTTTTAATAGTTCCTCATGGTTAATTTCTTCATCATTTGTTACAAATTGTTTTAAGTTATTATTAGAACATCTAAATGCTATAATTCCACCCTGATTTGAAATTTTCATTTGTTTTAGGTTAGATTGTATTTCTCCTAAATATTCTAGGTTTTGTACAATATTTTCTTCTTTATTTTTAAAAATTACATTTTCTTCTTTTTCTTCTGGTTTATATATTTTTATGTTATCCTTTCTTTCTGCATTTATCTGTATATTATCAATTTTAACATTTTTGATTATTTCTGTTTTTCCATAACTATCATTTTTATCTAAATATAAAAACACATCATTACTTTGATATACATCAAAAGCCCATTTTGTATCTGTTGTTTCTTTGTCAATGCCTTCTCCTGAACTAATAATTGCTATCTTTGAAATAGTAAATGGTATATTTGTTTCACCTTCTATATTATATTTTAATATAAACATTCCTATTGCAAATAAAATAATAGCTATTATAGTTGTTACCATAACTCTACGAAAATATTTCTTGTTAATTAGATCTTTTATATTTCTAATCATGTTTCCTCCTTTGTGAATTTAGGAATAATAAAGACATTTTTTTAGCTTATTTTGTGAAATTAGGAACAGATTTTTATATTATATATCTTTGTTATCATTTGAATTTGCTTTTTACAAATTTGTGTAAATATATTTATGTTATAGGAAAACTTTGATTTTTCCTATAACATTAAAAATTATTTTTTTAATTCTCTTAGATATTTAAAAAATTCTTTTAATATTGTTTCACATTCTTCTTGTTTTATTCCTGTTTCTATTTGTATTTTGTGGTTAAATGGATAATCTTGAAGTAGGTTTAAAACTGAACCACAAGCTCCTGTTTTTTCATCTTTTGCTCCTATGTAAACTTTTTTTATTCTAGCTTGTATCATAGCTCCTGCACACATCGAACATGGTTCTAAAGTAACATACATTTCACAGTCTAGTAGTCTCCATTCTCCTAATTTTTTACTTGCTTTTTGTATCGCTATTATTTCTGCATGTTTTGTTGTGTCTTGTTTTGTTTCTTTTATGTTATGTGCTCTTGCAATTATTTCTCCATTTTTTACTATTATACATCCAACTGGTACTTCTAATTTTTTAGCTGCTTTTTTTGCCTCTTTTATGGCTTCTTTCATATATTGTTCTTTTTCTTGCATTATAATTCCCCTTTGTTATATGCTATTTTAGCATATTAGTTTTTAGTTTGCAATGGTCCCAAAGATTTTTGTTTGTGTCGTAAAATTGACAATACAAAAAGAAAATGTTAAAATGTCTAAGAAATAATTATATGTGCTTATAGCTCAACAGGATAGAGCACCCGCCTCCTAAGCGGGCGATAGAGGTTCGAGTCCCCTTAGGCACACCAATTTAAGCCTATTTTTATTATTTCTTTTTATCATAACATTCCTTTGCATTAATAAATCCTAGCAAATACACTTTTTTAATTATTTGAGGATACTTTTTTGCTATTTTCCATTCTTCTTTTGTAAATATTTTTTTGTTTTCTTTAATCCTTTTATTGATAAATTTATCTAAAGTAATCTTTTTCATAAAGTAAAACACCTCTTTCGTATAAAAATCATTTGACTTTCACACTTAAAAAGGTTATACTAACAATAGTCATACTTTTAAAAGTGTGCTAGTTATAAGAAGATGGCGAGGTTTAGCGGTCTAGCTATCTTCTTGTTTTGTATTATACTATACTATATTATAAAAAACAAAACCCTCTTTCGACAAAAAAATTCGCAATGCATAGAAAACAGTGCGAAATTTTCAGAAAATTTTTTCTTTTAATTTTACTACTATAATAAAATTTTATACTATTATCATAAAATTTTATTTCTTAAATCATGCCATGTACAACCACTTATATATTTTAAGCTTTCTGTGTTTAATAAATTATTTTCTTTAGCATAATGATTCCATTCCTTAATTGTAGGAAATTTCATAAAATCTCTTGTTATTTTTTTTAGGTTTTTTATTGATTCTAAATATTTCCTGTACATGAAATTTCCTTTGTGGTATTGTTGTTCTTTTTCATAATAATTGTTTACTAATTCATTGTATCTTATACTAATTTTCTTTGTCTTTTCAGAGGATAGCCCTGTTGTTTCTATGCTTTCATCTAATTTCTGTCTTAATTTTTCAAAATTATGTATCATTTGTATTAATCACCTTACCTTATTCTCTTTTGTAACACATTTTATTAAAAATTACAATATAAATTTATACTATTTTTTATCATATTATTTTTAAAAATTGTAGGCACTAAAAATATGAATCCGATTTTTCTATGCTACATTTTATTTTACTTTTCTACTTATTTTGACATTTTTCTTCCCTTTTCGTTGTATATTTTTATTGAACTTTTGAAGTAAAAAAACTGATTACTTCTCTTTTTATTTTCTTTTATTATTATATATTGTTCTTTTTTCATTTTTAACCTCTTTCCTTTTATTTTAAATTAAAAAAATGTTTTCTAATTTTTATATTATTTAATTTTTTATTTATTATAGTATATTATAATTGAACTGTCAATAGATTTATCAAAATAAACAAATAATTTGTTTACTTTGATTGAACCTTATGCTATAATATACTAAATAAATAAATTTGTAGAGGTAACTATGGAAATAGATAAAATTATAATAGGAAATAGAATTAAAATGCTACGAAAAGAATTAAATCTAACACAAGAAGAATTAGCTTTAAAACTTGGACTAAAAGGGAAATCTAGTATTGCAAATTATGAAAAAGGTCTAATTAGCCCAAGTGATGATATCAAATTACAAATGTCCGAGATATTCAATTGTTCTATTGATTATTTAATGGGTATATCTGATATTCGTCATTGGAATAAAGTTAGTTTAGACAAGCTTGATATTGCTTTTGCAAGTGGTATTAAAGGATTAAACAAAGAAAACCAAGAAATTGCAAGAAATATTATAGAAGGATTGTTAGCTAAACAAAAAAATGAAGAAAAATGACCTATACAAAAAAATCAAACAAGAAAATATTCATTATATTAAACACCATTTATTTTCTTCAAGTGCTATGATAGCTCATTATGAAGATATTACTGTAATTATAGTAGATGATAAAAAAGTAAAAACAAAAACTGCTGAAAATACAGTTTTAATACAAGAACTAGGGCATTATATGGCTGGTGCTTATTATCATACAAATAGTCCATATGAATTAATTGAAGAAATGGAACATAAGGCTGACCAAAAGGCTTGGGAAGAATTTTTCCCTTATGAAGAAATTAAAAAATTGATGAAAAAAGGTTTAACTACTTCCACCCAAATAGCCCAATATTATGATGTGGAAGTACCTTATATGGCTCGATGTCTTAATTATTATTATAAGTATTATGGTTTTGATTTATAGGCTTAATTTAGATATTTTTACAATTATCGTATATTTAGGAAAAATGAGAAATAAGAAAGGAATGGATTTTTATGCAAAGAATTTTAAGTCATATGAGAAAAGCAATTGAAGAATATAAAATGATAGAAGATGGCGACAAAATCGCCGTTTGTTTGTCTGGTGGCAAAGATTCTATTACTTTGTTAAATTGCTTTAAAGCTCTTCAAAGATTTTATCCCAAAAATTTTGAAATAATCGCTATTAGCATAAATCCTGGATTTGAACATTTTGATACTACTTTTTTACAAAATATTTGTGATAATTTAGAAATTCCATTATTTATTGAAAAAAGTAATGCAAAAGAAATTGTCTTTGACATCAGGAAAGAAAAAAATCCATGTTCTTTGTGTGCAAATTTGCGTAGAGGTGTCATAAATTCTATTGCAATTCGAGAAAACTGCAATAAAATTGCATTAGGACATAATCAAGATGATGTTCTAGAAACATTTTTATTAAATTTACTTTATACTGGAAATATCGGAACATTTTCTCCTGTTAGTTACATGGACCGTTCTAAAATCACATTAATTAGACCTTTAATATATACTCCTGAAAAAGAAATTCGAAGCTTTATCCGTAAAAATAATATATCTGTTATGCCAAAAGTTTGCCCAATGGATGGTACTTCAAAAAGAGAAAATATGAAAGAATTAATTTTTACTTTGACTAAAAATATTCCTATGGTACGTGCAAATTTATTTGGTGCAATCCAAAGAAATTTAGATGACTGGAAAATGTCGCATTAGGGACGTTTCCCTTGCGACATTTCCATCATTGCTTTTTCTAGTTCTTGTATTTTTTGTTCTGCATCTTGTTTTGATGTACCTTTTACACCCATATATAGCTTGATTTTTGGTTCTGTTCCAGATGGTCTTATACAACACCAAGCATCATCTTCTAGCTCATAATACAATACATTTGATTGTGGTAATCCTGTTTTTGTAATTTCTCCTGTTTCCATATTTTTAACTATATCTTTTTCTACATCTTTAAATGTTAATAATTTATAATTTCCTATTTTTTTAACCTCTGTATTTCTCATTTTTGTCATCATTTCTTGAATTTCTTTTGCACCTTGTGATCCCTCTCTTACAATTGATGGCTGTGCTTCTTTATAATATCCATATTTTATATATATGTCATTCATTGCATCCCATAAGGTTTTATTTTGTGATTTATAGTAACAAGCTGCTTCACAAAGTGCCATAACTGCTGCAATACCGTCTTTGTCTCTTGCATAGTCCCCAATTAAACAACCATAACTTTCTTCATATCCAAATACATATGTTTTGTCTTTGTTTTCTTCTGCCTTTTTCATTACTGCTCCAATGTTTTTAAATCCTGTTAAAACTTCTATACATTCTAGATTATAGTTTTTAGCAATTGCCTTTGCCAAGTTTGAAGACACTATTGTTGTTATAAACATTCCATTACTTGGTAATATTTTCTTTTCTTGCATTTGTGATATTCTGTATTCTGCAATAAGTAATGCTGACATATTTCCTGTGTAATTCATATATTCACCTGTAATATTGTCTTTTGCAAATATCCCTAGACGATCTGCATCTGGATCAGTTGCTAAAACAACATCTGCATCTACTTTTTTTGCTAATTCTAATGCTAATTTGAATGCTTTTGGGTCTTCTGGATTTGGGTATTCAACTGTTGGGAAGTTTCCGTTTGGCTCACTTTGCTCTGGTACAACATATACATTTTCTAATCCCAATTCCCCTAGAAGTCTTGATGCTATTGTGTTTCCTGTTCCATGTAAAGGTGTATATACTACTTTTAAATTTTTCCCCTGCTCTTTCATTATTTGTGGATTTAATACACAATTTTTTAAGGTATTTAGGTATTTATCGTCCATCTCTGTTCCAATTATAGTTAATAATCCATCTTTAACTGCCTCTTGTTCTGTTATTTGTTTGATTTCTTTGAAATTTTCTACTGCTCTTACTTTACTTATTATGTCTTTATCTCTTGGTGATACAATTTGTGAACCATCATCCCAATATACTTTATATCCGTTGTATTTTGGTGGGTTGTGGCTTGCTGTAATCATAACTCCTGCTGTACACCCTAGATTTCTTATTGCAAAAGATAATTCTGGCACAGGTCTTAAGTTTTCAAATAAATATGCTTTTATTCCATTTGCACACAATATAAGTGCTGTTTGCATACTAAATTCTTTTGACATTTTCCTAGAGTCATAGCTTATTAGCACACCTTTATTTTGTGTTCCTTGCTCTAAAATGTAATTTGCAAGTCCTTGGGTTGCTTTTCCTACTGTATATTTGTTCATTCTGTTTGTTCCTGCTCCTATAATTCCTCTTAAACCTGCTGTTCCAAATTCTAGTTCTTTGTAAAATCTATCTTCAATTTCTTTTTCATCTTTTTGAATTTCCAATAATTCTTTTTTTGTTTCTTCGTCAAAATCTGGACTTTCGCACCATTTTTTGTATTCTTCTAAATAATTCATATTTCCTCCTTTATGAGACAGTAGGGACAGGTCTTAAATGTCTCATTTTTATTTACTTATTATAAATAGGATTTTGGGGCCGTCCCTAAATCCTATTTCATAAATTTTTGATATAGTTCTCTTGCTGTTTTGGGACAATCAACTCCTGCTGTATCTGCATTTTTAACTGGTGCAAATTCTTCTTCTCTTTTTACTCTAAGTATTGCCATGTCATCTACTTCTCCAAATGCGTCAAATAAAAATGCTTCAAATTTGTATGCATTAGGTGATGTTGGTTGTACTAATTTTCCATCTTTGTCTAAATAAGTTGCTTTTTTATATGCTACATGGTATGGTAATGGTGTTGACCCCATTCTTTCTACTGCATCTACTCTAAATAAGTTGCAAAGTATATGAGATTCTCCGTATAATAGTTCTCCATTTTCGTCTGTTGCTTCTGCCATTTCTTCTGTTATTTCTGAATATTCTATTACATTTGGCTTTCCATTTCTTCTACAAAATACTCCCACTTTTTCTTGTGGGTTTGCTTTTACAACAGATTTGCATGCAACTGTTACTTCTTTGTCTATTGCAATTCCCATTAATACTGGGTCTACCATTTTTGCTAAACAGTTATCTACTCCTGCAATAAATACCCATTCTATTCCTATTTGTTTCATTTCTTTTGTCATTCCAGTTTTTAAAAGTGATTCGTAAATTCCACCATGCCCGTCTGCTGCTTGCTTAATTAGCCCATCTTCTCCTATTAATATCTTCCCTTCTGTGTCCATCATTGGTAGTTCTCCTTGATTGAAGAAGAATATGTTTTTATTTCTTTGATATCCAAAATACCTATTTTTTTCAAAAAATTCGATGGTTTCTTTGTTGTTTTCTCTGCTTGTCATTATAAACCACGGAATTGTAACATTGTACTTTTTGCCCTCTTCTTTTAAATGGTCACATAGTAATTCAAATAGTGATTTATGTGATGTTAGCCCTATGTCATATGTTCCTTTTGGTCCTTTATGACCTAGTCTTGTTCCTTGCCCTCCTGCCATTGTTACTGCCGCAAGTTTTCCTTCCATAATTGCTTTTTTTCCTATATTCTCATAATATTTATAATCATCATATAATTTGTACTTGTCTAAATATTCGATTGGTGTGATTTTGTCTTCTTGTTTCTCCTTTTTTCCTACACTTTGGTATAAACTATTTGCCAATTCAAAGTCAATTTCTTCAATTTGATTTAATAACTCTTTTTTGTATGTTTCATCTAATGTTTCATAATGATTTAGTAAATGTTCTTGACCATATTTTTTTAAAATAATTTTTATTTCTTCTAATTTATCTTCCATAGCTTTACTTCCTTTCTTTATGCTAAATGGATACTTTAAATTGTACTTATTTGTCTTATTATTTATACACTATTTTAGAAAAATTAGCAACTGTTTTTATTTTTTTATTTTTAATTATTATAATTGTGTTCTATTTATAACTAAATATTTGTTAGAACAAAAGGGGCATGATTAAGATACTTTGCCTTTTAGATTATTTATATGCCCCGTCTTTGTTCGCCCGCGAAAATTGCAAAGCAATTTTTTCGTGGAACGCTTTATATTATAGGAAGTTCTAAGAACTTTCCTATAATATAATAAAATCGCCAAAGAATGGATATAAACATTGAATGTAATGGCAATATGATTGAAAGTAACTTAGAGATTACTAATAAATGTATAAAATGTTTATATTTAATTCTTTGACGACTTGTTTTTAAGCTGTAAATAGTAAATATAGTAAAAAATTAACATTATGCTAATATTTTAAGACTTTTCAATTTGTTTTTATATTTCCTTTTCTCCTGTTGTCTGTAATATTTTATTATATTGTTTTACTATTTTATTTGATTTTTCACCTATTTCTTCTATATCATAACAATCTATTATTTTTACTGTTTTTTCTTGTGGTAAATATTTTTCTATATTTTTATTAATATTATTTATATAATTTTCTTTTCCTTTAATAAATATTATCATATTTTTTTGTAATTTATTTTTTATTTCTTTTATTTTTGTTTCATCATCATTTTTCCAATTTAATTTTAATATTTTTTGCTTTTTCTCTTCTTTTATATTTGTTTTTTCTAGAAGATTTTTTACTGTGTTTTCTAAATCATTTTCTGTTAGGATAATAATTTCGTTGTCATTTGTAATTTTCCTATCAATATATGGCAAACTTATCATTTCAAAATGATAATCACTTGCACAAAATGCACATATTTTTTCCTTGGTATTTCCGATTTTATTCATTTGAAATTCTCCCTTTTCTTTTCATTTTTGACTACTGGTAAATTTTACCATTTCTTTACAAATATGTCAATAATATTTCAAATAAATTTCATTTATTTTTTTCGTATTGTATTTTTTATCCTAATTTAGTATAAAATTTTCTAATTTGTTAATAATTAATAGTAAAGAATATTTTTGAAAAAATAGTTTTTGGAGGTAACTTATGAAAAAAAATTTAAAAATGGTAATGATATTAACTTTCCTTCTTTTTATATATACATCAATTTGTGCTTTTTCATATGCAAATAATGTATCTTCTAATATAGCACAAAGTGTGTTTCGCTTGCATGTTCTTGCAAATAGTGATAGTAAGGAAGACCAAGATTTAAAATATATAGTTCGTGATAATTTATTAAATTATATGAATTCTATTTGCGGAAATTGTACTTCTAAGGAAGAAGCTATTACTCTTGTTTCAGAAAATAAAGACAAGTTTGAACAAATTGCAATTCAAACTATAAAAGAACATGGTTATGATTATAGTGTTAAAATTAATATTGGTAATTTTGAATTTCCTACAAAAAATTATGGTGATATTTCACTACCAGCTGGATATTATGATGCTTTAAGAGTGGAAATTGGAGAAGCAAAAGGGCAAAACTGGTGGTGTGTGATGTTCCCTCCTTTATGTTTTGTTGATGTTTCTTCTGGCGTTGTTCCTGATGAGTCAAAAGAATTAATGGAAAATAA
Source organism: uncultured Clostridium sp. (assembly GCA_948468045.1). Classification (GTDB taxonomy): domain Bacteria; phylum Bacillota; class Clostridia; order TANB77; family CAG-508; genus CAG-269. The sequence continues at coordinate 60,818 of CAOKGO010000003.1, forward strand.
TTTGTCTGAAGAAGAATTTGCTCTTGTATCTGAAAGATCTAATGATGAAATTCAATTTAAGTTTAAACTATTAGAATTTTTTGCAAATAACCGGACTAATTACTGCTAAAAAGTAGTATCTTAAAACTGGTTCATAAATTATTGTGAATTTAAGTTAATATATATTATTTTAGGTTGGTTCTAGCACAATTGTGCTTAAATCAACTTTTTAATTATTTCAATTGTATATTTTTATTATTTTATATTAGTATTAATACTATCTATCTCAACTAAAGTTGTACAAAATAGTTGCAAACATTTTTAGTTTATGATATATTTGAAATACATTAATTAAATGCAATTTTAGGGGGTTTTTTAATTGGAAAAATTAGTAGTAAAAGGACCAACACCTTTAAAAGGTGAGGTTACCATTAGTGGAGCTAAAAACGCAGCTGTTGCAATTCTGCCTGCTACACTTTTAATTGATGGTAGCTGTACAATCGAAAATTTACCAAATATAAGTGATATAAAAATATCTTGTAATATATTAGAAAAATTAGGTGCTAAAATAACTTGGAATAATAAAAATAGTATTACTATTGATACTTCAAATTTAACAACCACAAAAGCACCTCTAGATTTAACAAGTAAATTTAGGGCTTCTTATTATATGATAGGAGCAATGCTTAGTAGAAAAGGAGAAATTGAAGTTGGTATGCCAGGTGGATGTAAGCTTGGTGCTAGACCGATTGACCAACATATTAAGGGATTTGAACGCCTAGGTGCAAATGTTACCGTAGAAAAAGGAACCATTTATGCTAAAGCAAAAAAATTAACTGGTTGCCCAATTTATATGGATATTGTTTCTGTTGGTGCTACTATTAATGTTATGCTAGCAAGTGTTTTAGCCAAAGGTACAACTATTATTGACAATGCTGCTAAAGAACCTCATATTGTTGATGTTGCCAATTTTTTAAATACTATGGGTGCTGATATTAGAGGTGCTGGAACTGATGTAATCAAAATTAATGGTGTTGAAAGATTAGCACGGAAATGCAACTTATTCAGTTGTTCCTGATCAAATTGAGGCAGGTACTTTTATGCTTGCTGCTATTGCTACTAAAGGTGATATTATAATTAAAAATTGTATTACTAAACATTTAGAGTCAATTACTGCAAAAATTATTGAAGTTGGCGGAAATGTAGAAGATAATATTGATAGTATTCGTGTGTGGTGTAATAAAAGACCTAATAAGGCTACTATAAAAACTTTGCCATATCCAGGTTTTCCAACTGATTTACAACCACAAATGGGTGTTGTTTTGTCTTTGTCTAATGGTAATAGTATGATACATGAAAGCATTTGGGATTCTAGATTTCAATATACGGACGAGCTTAATAAAATGGGTGCTAAAATAACAGCACAAGGAAAATCTGCATTTTTTGAAGGAGTTAAAAAGCTTACTGGTGCACCAGTTTATTCATCTGACTTACGTGCTGGTGCTGCTCTTGTTATTGCGGGAACAGCAGCAGATGGTATTACGGAAATCTATAATTTAGAACATATTGATAGAGGTTATGAAAATATAGAAGATAAATTTAGAAAACTTGGGGCTAAAATTGAAAGAGTTACAGAATAATAATTAACTTAATAAATTTTTCTAGAAATTTATTAATGTATAATTTTAAGAAAACAAAGGAAATAAAGTCATGTTAAATTTTTGTAGTTTATATAGTGGTAGTAGTGGAAATAGTTTATTTGTAGAAACTCAAAATACTAAGCTTTTAATTGATGCTGGTGTAAGTAGCAAAAAGATTGAAAAAGCTTTAGAAGATTTAGAAATTGAGCCATCTTCTTTAGATGGCATTTTAATTACACATGAGCATTCAGACCATGTACAAGGATTAGGAACTTTTTCTAAAAAGTTTGATTTGCCTGTTTTTGTTAATCAAGAAACATTAGATGCTATGCCAAAACAGAAAGATAAAATTTCAAGCAATAATATTAAAACTTTTAAAATTGCAGATAAATTTTCAATTGGTGATTTAGATATTAAACCATTTTCTATTCCCCATGATGCTGCTAACCCTTGTGGTTTTAATATTTGGAATAAAGATAAAAAATTAAGTATTGCAACTGATATTGGTCATATGACAAATAATATTTTAAAACAATTAGAGGAAAGTTTATTTGTTATGTTAGAAGCTAATTATGACCCAGAGGTTTTGCGTTGTTCCTCTTATCCTTTCCCACTAAAAACAAGGATTGCTGGTCCTACTGGTCATTTGTCTAACGAAATTGCTGGAAAGACAATTTCTTATTTATTAAAATCTGGTCTTAAAAATGCCATGCTTGGACATTTAAGTAAAGAGAGTAATTTTCCTGAACTTGCTTATCAAACTGTTGTTGATGAATTAATTTGTAATTCTTGTTTTAATGATGGTAGTCTTGGTTTGAGTGTAGCAAGTAGAGATTCTCATAGCGAATTATTACATATTTAATTATTATATTTGTAAAGTTTATATATTTTTAGGGAGTAATAATAATGTTAAATATTCAAGTTATTTGTATTGGTAAATTAAAGGAAACTTATTTAAAAGATGCTATAAATGAATATAGTAAGCGTTTGTCTAAATATTGTAAGTTAGATATTATTGAGCTTCCAGATGAAAAAGTGCCAGAAAAGTTAAATCCTAATTTAGAAAATGATATTAAAATAAAAGAATGTAATAATATTCTTCGTCATATAAAAAAAGATTCTTATGTTATTAGCTTGGATTTAACAGGAAAGCAGTTTACTTCAGAAGATTTTTCTACTAAAATAGAACATATTTCTATGACATCTAGTCATATAACTTTTATTATTGGTGGTTCTTTAGGCTTAACTAAAAGTTTACTAGATTTTTCTAATGAAAAAATATGTTTTTCTAAAATGACTTTCCCTCATCAATTAATTCGTGTTTTTTTATTGGAACAATTATTTAGAAGCTTTAAGATTTCAAATCGGCGAAACATACCATCGCTAATCTTTATAGCTTAGCTCTATTGATTTTATAAATATATTTCTTAGAACTAAATATATCAAATATTAATTTGTAGAGAAAATATAAGAATAAATAAAAAGACTAATTATAGGGGCTGAACTTAAAATTCATTATTGGCATTTTTATATTATTTTTTTGGGGGATATTTTCTCTACAAAAATAAAAACTTAATTTAATTAGATATTTTTTTTGAAATTTTTTTTGCTAGTTTCCAAATTATAATTTTCCTAACAATAAAAAAACTAATGATAAATAATAAAATTTTTATAATCATGAACAAATTATACTATCATTTTTTATATTTGTCAATAAAAACTTTACGACATAATTCTACATATTCCTACACTCACAAGGATTCCAACTATATCTGCTGTTAGACATGCAAGTAAAATAAATCTTGTCTTTTTTATTTTTACACAACTTGTATAAATAGCAATAGTATATAATGTTGTCTCTGTTGAACCCATAATTGTAGATGCTATCATTCCAATACTTGTATCTACTCCATATGTTTTCATTATATCTGTTGCTACTGCAATAGAACCACTTCCAGAAATTGGTCTTAACATTGCAAGTGGCATAATTTCACTTGGAAAATGAATTATATTTAAAAAAGGCATTACAAAACGAATTATTAAATCTAAAATTCCTGAACTTCTTAAAGCTCCTATTGCTATAAATAATCCTATTAATGTAGGTAAAATACTAATAACTATTCCTAATCCCTCTTTTGCACCATCTAAAAAATCATCAAAAACTTTATTTTTTTCAAGTAATCCATATGTAACAATAATTAAAATTACAAATGGCATAGCTAAATTAGATACAAAATTAAGAATTTGCATTTCCCTACACCTTTCTTTCTAAATCCTACTTTTTTTTATTAATATTTTTGCTACAAAAATCCCTGCTATGGCTGCACATATTGTTGCTATCCAAACTGGAAAAATAATAGATGTAGGATTTTCAGAGCCTAATGAACTTCTAATAGCAATTACAGTTGTTGGAATAATTTGGATAGAAGCTGTATTTAAAACTATAAACATTAACATTGAATTACTTAAAATATCTTTTTTAGGATTTTCGTTTTGCATTGATTTCATTGCTTTTAATCCAAGTGGAGTTGCTGCATTTCCTAATCCTAAAATATTTGCAATCATATTCATTGAAATTTCTTTCTGAATTTGTTTATTTTTCTTCATTTCTGGAAATAATATTTTTATAATGGGAACTAAAAAATTTGTTAATTTATCTATTATGCTTGTTTTACTAGCAATTTGCATTATTCCATTCCATAAACAAATTGTTCCGAAGTAAATTAATTGATAAACTAATAGCATCATTGGTGCTTTGAAATATAGAAGAATTCAGTTGTTCTATATTTCCCGAAAAAATTGCATATGAGAATGCTATAATAATAAATAATGGCCATATTTTGTTTAACATACGTATCACCAAAATAATTTTATTCAAAATTCAATTTTTTATTACAATATAATTGACCTCAATTTTTATTTATGATATATTAATAATATAAGGATTGTTTAAATAACTTTTAAGGAGGGATTAATATGAAATCAACTGGAATTATAAGAAGAGTAGATGAACTTGGAAGAGTAGTTATTCCAATAGAAATCAGAAATCAGTTTAATATTGTTGAAAAAGATCCTATTGAAATATATGTACAAGGTTCTACAATTGTTCTAAAGAAATTTGAGCCAAACTGTATCTTCTGTGGTAATAACGAATCTTTACTATCTTATCAAGACAAACTAATATGTCCTGATTGTGCTAGAAAAATAGGTGCTTTAGAAAGAAAATAAAAATTAAATAATATAGTTAAAAAAACTTTCCTATAAAAAAAGAGACATATTTTAAATATCTTAACATTTTAGATATTTATATGTCTCTTTTTTATATTATAGGAAAGTTCTCCGAACTTCCTATAATATAAAACGTTCCACAGAAAATTGCTTTGCAATTTTCGCGGGCGAACAAAGACGAGGCATGAAGAGTAATCTAAAAGGTCATAAAATTTTAATCATGCCTCTTTTGTTCTTATATTTGTTTTGTTATAGGATTTTTCCGATATTTTCCTATAACATCAATATATTCCACACAAATTTGCTTTAGCAAATTTGGCGGCGAAAAAATACGGAGCATCTAAATTAATCTAAAAAGTCACAATTTTTTTATCATGCTCCTTTTCTTCTATTTACACAAAAACGGATTTTTAAATTTATATGAATTTTTGATAAATTTCGTTCTTGCTTACTCCCCTATCTTTTGCTATTTTTTTTATAATTTCTTTTTTCTCTAAACCTTGATTTTCATATAATTTATAGTGTTCTTCTAAATTTATTTCTTCGAAATCATTTTTATTTTCAATTTTATTGCTTTTTTCTATAATTAAAACTATTTCACCTTTTAAATTTTCTGCCACTTTTATTATTTCTTCTATATTTCCTCTAATAAATTCTTCATGAATTTTTGTAAGTTCTCTTGCTAAAACAACTTGTCTATTTTCTAAAATTTCTTTTAAATCTTTTAATGTTGACATTAATTTATGTGGTGCTTCATATAAAATAATAGTTTTTTTACTTTCTTTTATTTCCTCTAATTTTTCCTTTCTTGTTTTCTTATTTAATGGTAAAAAACCTAAAAACATAAATTCCTTTGTATCAATACCTGAAGTAATTAAGGCATTTATCATTGCACAAGCTCCGGGAATTGGAATAACTTCTATTTTTTCTTCAATACATTTTTTTATAATAGCTTCACCTGGATCACAAATTCCTGGTGTTCCAGCATCTGAAACTAATGCAATGTCTAACCCCTGTTTTAATTTCTCTATTAAAATATCAGTTTTGCAATCTTCATTATGCCTATGATTACTAATTAATGGCTTGCTTATTTCAAAATGATTTAATAGTTTTAGAGTATGTCTTGTATCCTCTGCTGCAATTAAATCAACACTTTTTAATACTTTAATTGCTCTTAAAGTAATATCTTCTAAATTTCCAATTGGTGTTGCTACAATGTATAATTTCCCCATATTATCCCCTTTCTTTATTATAAATCTTTATAATATTTAATTTACACTCTATTATATAGCTGATAGTTATAAACTTTCCTATTTAGAAAAAATATATAAAATTTTAATACATATGATTTATTTAGTTATATTATAAATTTTATTAATTTCTTCAGTATATTTTCCATCTTCTTTATAAATATATAAATTACTTTCCACCTTTAAAAACGGATTTGCATTTTTTATTCCTTTTATTAAAATCAATTTTGGCTCACTTTTTTGATTAGAATAAACAAAACGTATTATCTTAGGTTCTATTTTATATTTCCTCAAAATACTTAGTATATCTACTAGCCTCTCTAGTCTATGTACCATATAAAATTCGCCCTTGTCTTTTAATAAATCTTTTGATATTTTTATAAAATCTTCTAATGTAGCTGTTGTTTCATGCCTCGAAATTATTTTCTTACAATCTTCATTTTTTATTCCTGTATCTTTTTTCTTATATGGTGGATTTGTAACAATAACATCAAATGTGTTTTTTTCCAATTTTTTATTAATATTTAAAATATCTTCATTTATTATTTTAAATTTATTTTCTAATTTATTTAATTTAATACTTTTTATAGCCATTTTATAAACTTCGTTTTGAATTTCTACTCCTATTATTTCTTTTAATTTAGTTTTTCCACATAATAAAGTTGCAATTATTCCAGTTCCTGTTCCTAAATCTAAAACTTTAGAATTTTCTTTTATTCCTTTTGCAAAATCTGATAACAATACACTGTCAATTCCAAAACAAAATCCTGTTTTGTCTTGGATAATTTTTAAATCTTTAAATTGCAAATTTTCTATTCTTTCATTTTTGTTTAATTCAATTTCCATTTATTTTTTCCTTCTTTATATAAAATTGTGTTAGAAAAAGTTTTACAACTTTTTTAATTTTTCTATTTCTAAAAAGAACAAAAGTGGGCTGATTGATATTCTCTAATTTTTATATGTAGTATTCAGCCCACGTTTATTTGTTCGCCTGCCAAATTTGCTTTAGCAAATTTGTGTAGAATGTATTGATGTTATAGGAAAATCTTTGATTTTTCCTATAACAGAACAAAAGTGGCATGATTAAAATTTTATGACCTTTTAGATAACTTTTCATGCCACGTCTTTGTTCGTCTGCGAAAATTGCTTTGCAATTTTCTAGGGAATGCTCATATTATAGGAAGTTCGGAGAACTTTCCTATAATACAAAAATAAAATTTTTATTATGTACAAAATATAAATTGAAAAAATTTTTTATAATTTCTTTAATTAAAATTTTTTTGTGTTTTTTTTATTTTATTTTTTATTTTTAATTTTTTATCTTTATTTTTATTTTTTAATTTTTATTTTTTTATTTTTACTTTTTGTTTTTATTTTTTACTTTTTATTTTTTAATAAAATTTTTTGTATAAATTTTTTTTAAACTCTTGAGAAAAAGTGCCCCTTTCTCATTTACTTTTTTCAAATCAATAAGACTTAATTTTATGTTTTAAAAATTTTATTTTTGTTTTATGTATATCTATACAAATGTTAGTGTATAAGTTTTTCTTTTCTTTTGCCCCATAGCATTCATTTACTTATTCAAATTACATTTTACTTCAATAGCATAAAATTTGTAAACCTTTTTTCATTTCTTTCATATTATACTACAAAAACAATATTTTTGCAAAATCTAAAAATTAGGAGACCAAAAAATGGATAGACTTTTTCTTAATAAAAATAATAGAGGAGAAGATAAACCTTCTCCAAAAAAATCTTTTGATTTTAAATTATATAAAAAAAATACATTAAATTCTATTAACGATGTTGAAAATTTTTTAAATAATTTTCATCATTATTTTAAATATTTTAAATTATATAAAATAATCAAAAAATAAAATTCAAAATTTTCATTTTTACAAAACCTTGCTACATCTAGTTTTCACAAAAATACTCTTGTAAAAAAATTTTTTTATTTATATTTTTTCATAAAAATAACAAATAAATTATAAAAAAATAAATATTTTTTCAAGATACCTTTTTATTTTTTATTTTTCTATTTTGTTTTTTACATTATTCGAAAAACTTTTCTAATAAAAAACTTTGTATTTTTTTACTTTTTTCTTATCATTTTCTTATTATTTCATTTTGCTTTTCGTTGTTATGTTTACCGTTTTTGGTCGTTTATATTTTTAGCTTTCCCCTTATTTCCCTAGGTTTCATGCGTTTTGTTTTATTTTACCTCTATTACTTTTTCTAACATTTATACATGGCAATTTCTTCTTGAATTTCCGTATACATAATATTGTTTTTTGGTCTAAAACTCATTGTACACAAATTTATTTTATAAACTTGTTTTTATTTATTTTGTCTTGTATAAATTTCTTTAAACTCCTCATTTTCATTTCCATCAATCAAAATTTTAACTTTATTTACTTCATTTAATTCAGTTAAAGTATTAACAATACTATTTATCATATTTGTTTTTTCTTTTTCATTTTCTTTAGAATAATTTAAAAAATCATTTGAAAAATCCAAAACAATGCAATCATTTTCTAAATAATTTTTATTTAGTTTAGTATTCTCTGGAATCACTTTTTTATTTTTCTCATTCTTAGGTCCCTCTATTAATAAATTAATTAACCTATCATAAGGAGTATTTATAATTTCCTTAATATCAATAAGCCTTGCCTCTGGATTTAATTCATCTGTTTCCCTTGAAGGAAAATACAAACTAATAATTGTTTGCCTTACTTGCTCCTCCCCTATTTCCTCTTGTGGTACATATTCTTCCACAATAGTTTCTTGCTTATTCTTTACAAACTTAATTGCAAAATATCCTCCTAACAAAATAACAACTAATAAAACGAAAAAAATTATACCTATCTTTTTCCCTTTCATAATCACTTCATTCCTTTCTCTCACAAACTTGGTCGGAAAAACAAAAATCTAATCCATACCTTTTCGTGCTTTTTATTTACTAACATCATATTACTTGTTTGTCCTTTTTAGAACAAAGTAGCATAATTAAAATTTTTTTGAACTTTTATATTTTTTACATGCTCCGTCTTTGTTCGCCTGCCAAATTTGCTTTAGCAAATTTATGTAGAATATGTTTCTGTTATAGAAAAATCGCATTTGGGTCATTCAGTGCCTGTCCCAATTATGCCCAAATGGGTCATTCAGTGCCTGTCCCAATTATGCCCAAATGGGTCACTCGGTGCCTGTCCCAATTATGCCCAAATGCTCACATTCCCAATTATGCCCATTGACAAATTGCCTTTTTCCGTATAAAATTAGGCTGAAAGGAAGTTTTTTTATGAGTGATATTAAAGGTGATTTTAATATAGATTTTGATACAAATGATAATGCTGTTTTTAATGATGTTTTACATGTTGGGCTTGATGTTGGTTCTACTACTGTTAAGATTATTGTTATGGATGGCTATAAGAATACTGTATATAAGGATTATAGGAGACATTTTTCGGATACAAAGAATACTGTTTGTGAGGTTTTAGAGGATTTGCTAAAGAGGTTTCCTTTGTGTTCGTTTACTTTGGCTCTTACGGGTTCAGGGGCTATGTCTGCTGCTAAGTTTTTGGGCGTTAGTTTTATTCAAGAGGTGGTTTCTTGTAAACGCGCAGTGGAGAGGTATATTCCGAAGACTGATGTTGTTATTGAGCTTGGGGGTGAGGATGCTAAGATTATTTATTTTGACCAGTCTATTGAGCAACGTATGAATGGGACTTGTGCTGGTGGTACTGGTGCATTTTTGGATCAGATGGCTTCTTTGCTTCATACGGATACTGCTGGTTTGAATGAATTGGCTAAGGGTTTTTCTACTATTTATCCTATTGCTTCTCGTTGTGGGGTTTTTGCTAAAACTGATATTCAACCTTTGATTAATGAGGGGGCTGCTAGGGAAGATATTGCTGCTTCTATTTTTCAGGCTGTTGTTAATCAAACTATTAGTGGTTTGGCTTGTGGTAGACCTATTCGTGGGAATGTTGCTTTTTTGGGAGGTCCTCTTAATTATTTGTCTGAACTTAGGACAAGGTTTATTGAGACTCTTAATTTAAAAGATGATGAAATCATTGTTCCTGATGAGGCTCATCTTTTGGTTGCAAAAGGTGCTGCTTTGGATTCTATTAATTCTGATGAAATTACTACTAATGAGTTAGAAGCAAAAATTGTTAATTTGAAAAATTCACATGATAATACTACACATCCTTTAGAACCTTTATTTAAAAATGAGAATGAGTATCAAGATTTCAAAAATCGACATAATAATGCAAAGGTTGAAAAGGCTCAATTAGACGGTTATGAGGGTGATTGCTATCTTGGTATTGATGCTGGTTCTACTACTACTAAATTGGTTTTGATTGATAAAGATGGAAAGCTTTTATATTCTCTTTATGGTAACAATGAAGGAAATCCTTTACAAAGTGTTATGAATATGTTAAAGGATTTATATAAAGTTTTGCCTGAAAAAGCAATTTTAAGGTACAGTGGTGTCACAGGATATGGCGAAAAGCTAATTCAAACTGCTTTAAATGTTGATATAAATGAAATTGAGACTATTGCACATTATACTGCTGCCAAAACTTTTGAGCCTAATGTTACAGCAATTGTAGATATTGGTGGTCAAGATATGAAGTATATTCGCATGAAAAATGGCTCAATTGATAACATAATGTTAAATGAAGCTTGTTCTTCTGGTTGTGGTTCTTTTATTGAAACATTTGCAAAAAGCTTAAACTTAGAGATTTCACAATTTGTTGAAGAAGCTATCAAGTCTAAAAGACCTGTTGACTTAGGTTCAAGGTGTACTGTTTTTATGAATTCTAAAATTAAACAGGCACAAAAAGAAGGGTATTTGGTTGGAGACATTTCAAGTGGACTTTCTTATTCAGTTATTAAAAATGCAATTCAAAAAGTTATGAAAGTAAGAGATGTTGAAACACTTGGTAAACATATTGTTGTTCAAGGTGGAACTTTTTATAATGATGCAGTTTTACGTGCTTTTGAATTGATTGTTGGCAAAAATGTTGTAAGACCTGATATTTCTGGTCTTATGGGTGCATATGGTATGGCACTTTTATCAAAAGAACAATATGAAGCTAATTTGGATATGGAATATAAGTCTACTATTTTAAAGGAAAATGATATAGATAATTTAAAGATAAACATAACACATACTCGTTGTAATAATTGTGAAAATCATTGTAAATTAACTATTAACAAATTCAGCAATGGACAAATTCATGTATCTGGAAATCGTTGTGAAAAAGGTAGTGGCATGGTTACTAAAACACAAGAATTGCCAAACCTTATCCAATACAAACAAGAAAGAATTTTTAATTATAAACCATTAGAAGAGCATTCTGCACCAAGAGGAATTATAGGTATTCCAAGAGTTTTAAATATGTATGAAGATTATCCATTTTGGTTCACTTTTCTAACATCTTTAGGTTTTCGTGTTATTCTTTCTGAGAAAAGTACACGTAAAACATATGAAAAAGGAATGGAATCAATGCCATCTGAATCTGTTTGCTATCCAGCAAAACTTTCTCATGGTCATATCGAAAGCTTAATAGAACAAGGAATTACAACAATATTTTATCCTTGTATACCATATTCAAGAAAAGAATACGAAAAAGCAGATAATCACTATAACTGCCCTATTGTAATTTCTTATTCTGAAGTACTTAAAAATAATGTTGAAGGACTAAAAAATGATAACATAAAGTTTATAAATCCATTTTTGCCATTTGAAAAGAAAAACTTAGTTAAGAAAATAATGGAATTAAAAGAATTTGAAGAATATCATTTTACAAAAGCAGAACTCTTAAAAGCTGCTGAAAAAGCAGAATATGAATATCAAAAATGCAAAAAAGATATTAGAGATAAAGGGGCCAAAACTGTACGTTATTTAGAGGAAAATAATTTAAAAGGTATTGTTTTAGCAGGTAGACCGTATCATGTTGACCCAGAAATAAATCACGGAATTGATACTTTAATTACATCTTTGGGGCTTAGTGTTTTAACAGAAGATAGCATTTGTGATAAAACAGAGGCAAAAAGACCTATCCGTGTTGTAGACCAATGGGTATATCACGCAAGATTGTATGCAGCAGCAGATTTTGTTGGTAAACATGATTGTTTAGAACTTGTTCAATTAAATTCTTTTGGCTGTGGTGTAGATGCCGTTACAACAGATCAAGTTGAAGAAATTTTAACAAGTTTTGGTAAGATGTATACTTTAATTAAGATAGATGAAGTTAATAATTTAGGAGCTGTACGTATTCGTATTCGTTCACTTTTAGCTAGTATGAAGAAACGCGAGCAAGAAAAGTTTACAGAAAACCAAAATGGTGATTACGGCATTAAGAAAAAGATTTTTACTAAAGAGATGAAGAAAGATTACACAATTCTAATTCCACAAATGGCACCTATTCATTTTGAATTATTAGAAGCTGCTGTTCGTTCTTCTGGATATAATGTAGAATTGCTACGTGAATGTACTCAAAATACTGTCGAAACTGGTCTAAAATATGTAAACAATGATGCTTGTTACCCATCAATCTTGGTTACTGGGCAAATGATTGAAGCTTTACAGTCTGGCAAATATGACTTAAATAAAACTGCTTTAATTATGTCACAAACTGGTGGTGGTTGTAGAGCTACAAATTACATTGGTTTTATACGTAAAGCTTTAAAAGATGCTGGTTTTGAGAATGTGCCTGTTATTTCTTTTAATATTGTTGGTATGGAAAAAATGCCTGGATTTAAGCTTACTGTTCCTTTAATGGAAAAGTTGCTTAAAATGTTGGTTTATGCAGATTTATTACAAAAAATGCTTACAAAGAATAGAGCTTATGAAGTACATAAAGGTGAAACACAAAAACTTTTTGATACTTGGCTAGAAAAATGTAAACTATTATTAGAAAAGTCTAATAATAAGGAGTTTAAACAAAGTATTTATGACATTGTAAATGATTTTGAAAAAATTGAATTAGATACATCAATTGAAAAACCTCGTGTTGGTATTGTTGGTGAAGTTTTGATTAAGTATCATCCATTTGGTAATAACTATGTTGCAGACCTTTTAGAAAAAGAGGGTGCTGAGGTTATTTTACCTGATTTTATGGGATTTGCTAAATTTATGTGTACACACAAAATTACTTTTAATAGTTTACTTAATACCAATAAAACTTCTTCTAAGATTATGAAAGCTGCAATTAAGTTGATTGATATTCTTGAAAAAGATGTTAAGATTGCTCTTTCTAATTCTAAAAAGGGTTATTTGCCACCTTGTGATATTTGGCATTTGGAAGAAAAGGTTAAAGATGTGTTGTCTATTGGAAATCAAACTGGTGAGGGTTGGTTTTTGACAGCTGAGATGATTGAGTATATTGAAAATGATATTCCAAATATTGTTTGTGTTCAACCTTTTGCTTGTTTGCCTAATCATGTTGTTGGTAAGGGTGTTATTAAGACTATTCGAGAGAAGTTCCCTGAGGCAAATATCTCTCCTGTTGATTATGACCCAGGTGCTAGTGAGGCTAATCAGACTAATAGGATTAAACTTCTTATGACTGTTGCAAAAGATAATTTGCAGGCTAAACAAAATAGGAAAAGGGCTTTGGAGAATGAGGGCTTGGAGGAAAGTTTGGATAAAAAAGAAGAAGAAAATGTGTAGAAACATAAAAAAATATGCAGGCATGTGCTTGCATGTTTTTTGTTTGTCTGTCAAATTTTACTTTTTTCTTATTTTGTGATATAATTAACATAATGGAATAGTCCAGAAAACTATTATTTTTTCCTAAAAGGAGGAACTATCATGAAGAAAAATGAACTTTTTAAACGGAGAGCTGCTGTAATAATTATCTTATTATCTTGCTTTTTAATGGGCATAGTATTGCTAAATTATGCTGACCAACAAGAACGAAAAAGGCAAGAACAACTGGAGCAAACTTGGAAATCTACTGTTAATCGCGAGTATGCCATTCGCGACTTGACAGAGCTTAGAGGTCGGACGATTACGATAAATCGTTTGTATCTCTATGGTAACTCTGAAAATGAAGCTGATTTGCGCCAAGAATTGTGCGTAATCATATCGGCGACTGTCGGACTTAAAGAAAGCAAAAATTCATGCTTGAAAAACTTTGAGTTCATTATACCCCAAGACCTTGAAACCTCCGACATAGGAGAAATCTGCGAAGACGTTCTTTCGCAGATTGACGGTCAGCTCGATTACATTCGAGCTAACCGATAGGGAGATTTTCTCCCTCTATTTTTTTGCCGATAAATACTTTTTCATCTGCTCATACCCCAACTGATACAATTCGTCAATCTTTTTCATATCTAATAATCCAACCTTTTCACTTTTTATTTTTAAGACTTCATCTGCCCCTTCCATCTCATAATTTGACAATTCTTTACATAAAAGTCCAATTGAACGACCAGCCACTTCCACTAGATTTCTATCACAATTTAAGTCCACTTCATCATCAAACATTATACTAAGAACATTTTTAGCACCCATTTCTTTTAATTCTTTCCAAGGTACATTCTCACGAATTCCACCATCAATTAATTTAGTTTTTTTATAAGGGCATGGAGAAAAAACAACTGGATAACTACAACTTGCTCTTACAGCTTTTCCAATTTCAATATCATTTACAAATATTGTTTTATTTGAAATTTCTCTAAACTGGCATGATGTAAAGCAATAAACAGTACCGTTACATAAATCGACACTTGGAATTGCTAATGGCTTTTTAATGTCTGATATTTTTATAATGTTTTTTGTTTTTGCTATTTTATCTATCAATTTTTCAATTTGTTTTCCACTATTCAATCCATCTATTACAATTCGTCCTGTAAAAATAAGCCCAATTATTAATTTAAAAATATTCAAAATGTCAACATATTTTATTTTTTTGCAGTATTTTTTGAATATTTTATACATCTCATCTGCATTAAATCCCATTGCATAAAGGCATGCTACTATGCTTCCGTGATGATGTTCCTCCTATATATTCGAATTTTATGTTACTCTCTTCCAATGCTTTTATTGCACCAATGTGTGCAGCTCCTTTTACTCCCCCACCTGCTAAACACAAACCATTTTTCTTTTTCATAAGCTCCTCCTAACATATACAACATTTTATGAATAAATATGTTGAAACGTGCTTGGTTTTATGATATAGTATTTTTGAAAGGATAAAAAATGGAAAGAAATTATTATGATATTTTACAAGTTAATAAAAATGCTTCTCCTGAAATTATAGAAAAAGCTTATAAAGTTTTAGCAAAAAAATATCATCCAGATTTGCAAAAAGAAAAAGACAAAAAAGAAGCAGAAGAAATTTTAAAAGAAATTAATGAAGCATATGAAGTTTTATCAAATTCAGAGAAAAAGAATAATTATGATAATTTATTAAAAGAAAAAGAGGAATTAGAAAATAATCAAAAGTTTCAACAACAAAATAATTCAAATAATTCTAATGATTATCAAAATACATATACTTCAAATATTTCTAAAGATGAGCTTCTTCGTAGACAAGAGATTATACAAAAGCAACAGCAATATAATAAGCAGGTAGCAGAACAATTAAAACATGAACAGGAATTAGCTTATCAAGAACAACTACAATATGCTAGACAAAAGGCTTACCATGATGCTTATATTCAAGATTTGAAAAATCGTGGTTATAAAATTCGCTATAAAAAGAGTTTTAAAGATTACATAAATGGATTTATTGCACTGGCAATTACTATACTAATTTTGTTTTTCATTTATCAGATTCCTTTTGTGAAAAGTTATTTTTGGAATTTATATAATGAGAATGAACTCGTACACTTCATTCGAAACATACTTAACTAAATCAATCAAAAAGAACAAAAGAGGCATTTTAAAATTTTATGACCTTTAGATAACTTTTCATGCCTCGTCTTTGTTCGCCCGCGAAAATTGCAAAGCAATTTTCTGTGGAACATTTTCTATTATAGGAAGTTCGGAGAACTTTCCTATAATAGAACAAAAGAGGCATGATTAAAATTTTATGACCTTTTAGATAAAACTTTTCATGCCTCGTCTTTGTTCGCCCGCGAAAATTGCAAAGCAATTTTCTGTGGAACGTTTTATATTATAGGAAGTTCGGAGAACTTTCCTATAATAGAACAAAAGAGGCATGATTAAAATTTTATGACCTTTTAGATAAAACTTTTCATGCCTCGTCTTTGTTCGCCCGCGAAAATTGCAAAGCAATTTTCTGT